>CACXFZ010000068.1 GCA_902767025.1 uncultured Coriobacteriaceae bacterium | reverse complement strand
GCGCAGCCGGTCGCACAGGGCGTCTTTCACCTTCAGGGCCGTGAACTGGGTGTTGCGCAGCTTCCTGTTCGTGCCATGCGCCCGCACAGCCACAGTGGCGCCGGGCAGGATGTGCCCTTCCCACGGGAATGCGCGCACCCCGGCGTAGAGGCTGTCGGCGTCGGCGGCGCCCACGCGCGCAAGCACGACCTGCACGCGCGTGGCCACACGGCTGCCCAGGCACACGCCGTAGAGCTGCTCGAGCGCGGCGGAAAACGACACGCCGCCCTGCAGCGGACGCACCTGTAAGACGCGCAGGCCCTTGAGCTCGGCTGCCAGCGTGGGCTCGAACCCGCTGGCGCAGCGGGCGAAGCACTCCCAGGCGGCAGGCGAGGCGTGCGCGGGTTGCTCGGATGCGTGGTTGTCCGGCCGTGCGGTCATGGATGGCCTGCGCTAGTCCTCGTGGCCCGCCACGCTGTCGATGTCCTGCAGCTCGAAGCGGTAGGTCTGCTGCACATCGGGGTACTTCGCGCGGTCGACCTTTTCCATGAACATGTCCTTCGGGCGGATCCACAGGCCACCGTCGCCGTAGAGCTTGCGGTAGACCACGTACTCCTCCCCCGTTTCGCTGTGACGGGCAACGTCCTCGACCAGGTAGCTGTCGCCCTTGAAATGCCGGTACACCCTGTGCAGCTGCAGCTCGCGCATGCGCCCTCCTTCGGTTTCGCTCGCACAAGAGTATACCCGTGCGCCGCGGATGCGATTGTGGTTCCCAGCTGAAAGCACAACCGCGTTTCAGGTCCGGTTAAGGTTCGCTGTCTATCGTCGATGCCAGACTCGAGGAAAGGACGAACCATGAACCATCGCATAGTGGAAGTTTTGACGGTTTCGGCATGCCTGGCATGCACGCTGGCCGGCTGCGCGGGCGGCACGCAGGACGGCGCCGCGGCCAGCACGGCATCGACGACGCAGGCGGCTACGCAGGCCAACACCACGCAGGTCTCCACCAGCGCGTCTACCAGCAGCGCCGCGACCACGCAGCAGGCAACCACCCAGACCGCGGCGATCCCCGCCGCAGCCGCAGGCGGCGTCATCGACGGCAGCACGCTGTTCACCGAACGCGACCTGGAGCAGACCGCCGACACCACAGGCGCCCAGACGATCCAGCTGGCGGACGGCTCCGACGTCCAGATCGCCAGCGAAGGCGTGTACGTGATCCAAGGCAGTGCCTCCGAGGCCACCATCTACGTGGACGCCGACGACCAGGCGAAGGTGCAGCTGGTCTTCGACGGCGCAAGCATCTCGAACACGGGCAAGCCGGCCGTGTACGTGCGCTCGGCCGACAAGGTGTTCATCACCACCACGAACGGCACCAGCACGCTTGCCGTGACCGGCACGTTCGAGGCCGACGGCGACACGAACGTGGACGGCGTGGTGTTCTCGAAAGACGACGTGGTGCTCAACGGCACGGGCACGCTGAACATCGAATCGAGCGCCAACGGCATCGTGAGCAAGGACGACCTGAAGGTGACGGGCGGAACGTACCGCATCAACGCCACGGGCCACGCGCTCGACGCAAACGACTCGATCGCCGTTGCGGCGGGCACCTTCGACCTGACGGCGGGCACCGACGGCCTGCACGCCGACAACGACGAGGACGATTCGGTGGGCTACGTCTACATCGCCGACGGGGCGCTGACGATCGCCGCGGGAAGCGACGCCATCGAGGGCACGTCGGTGGTGCAGATCGACGGCGGGTCGCTTGCCATCAACTCGGCCGAGGGCATCGAGGGCACCTACGTGCAGATCAACGGCGGCAGCATCGACGTGAACGCAACCGACGACGGCATCAACGCCTCGCTCAAGTCCACGGCCTACCCCGCCACGATCGAGATCACCGGCGGCGAGGTTGCGGTGACGATGGCGGCGGGCGACACCGATGCGTTCGACTCGAACGGCGACCTCGTGGTTTCTGGCGGCACGATCGACATCAACGCGCAGTTCGCGTTCGACTTCGTGGGCCAGGCGACGTTCACCGGCGGCACCATCACCGTCAACGGCCAGCAGGTGACCGAGATCACCAACTCGATGATGGAAGGCGGCATGGGCGGC
>CACXFZ010000067.1 GCA_902767025.1 uncultured Coriobacteriaceae bacterium | reverse complement strand
GGCTGCCATACGTCATATTTGTATACAATAATACCCACTTGGGGGTACGTATTCTCACACTGGAACCATCATAGGATTATTGGCACGCATTTCCTAGCAGGAAAAACAAATCATCATAATTGTTCGAGCCAGGCGCGTGCCGCATGGGACACGACCGAAGCGGGATACCCCCGGGACTCGAGCTTCCTGCATGCAGATGCATACGGGTTGGAGCCGCGTGCGGGATGGGATTCCAAGAACTCCAGCGCCCGCTCTTTCAAGGATTCGTCGTCCATGCCGTAGTCGTAGGGCCAACCCGCAACGTCGTCGAGCTCGATGCCGTGCGCAGCCAGGTCGCGACGGATGACCTTGGGCCCCTTCCCTGCATGGACGCGGGCGCGGATGAACGCATCGGCGAACCGCATGTCGTCCACCAACCCGCACCCCTGGGCGCGGTCGAGCGCTTCGACGCGCTCCTGCTGGCTGTAGCCTTCCCGCGCCAAGCGGGCTTCGAGCTCCGTGCGCGACCTGTCACGCACGGAGCACAGAACCACGATGCGGTCGAATGCGTATGCCGATGGGCGCGGTTTCCCGCCTTCCGTCTGCGCCTTGCTCGCACGCGTGCCCCGACCGCCCTTCTTGCGCAAAGGTGCCGGATCGAATGTGCTTACCGATGGCATGCGGGCAATCCAGAAACGCCTGCTACTTGCCCTTTGCGGGCTTGGGCACCGGCGTCGCCTCGGTTTCGGCGTCTTCCTGGGTGGGAGCCGCCACCTCGTACTGCTCGCGCACCAGCTTCTCGAGCATGTCGCGCATGTCCGGGTTCTCGTCCAGCGTCTTCTTGGCCGCCTCGCGGCCCTGCCCCAGCCGCTCTTCGTTGTACGTGTACCACGCACCGCTCTTCTTGGCGATGCCGCACTCGACGGCCATGTCCAGGATGCATCCCGACTTCGACACGCCCTCTCCGTACACCAGGTCGAACTCCGCCTGCCTGAACGGCGGCGCCACCTTGTTCTTGACGACCTTGGCCCGCACGCGGTTGCCCACGGTGTCGCCGTTGATCTTCACATAGTCGCAGCGCCTGACCTCGATGCGCACGCTGCTGAAGAACTTCAACGCGCGGCCACCCGTGGTGGTTTCGGGATTGCCGAACATCACGCCGATCTTCTCGCGCAGCTGGTTGATGAAGATGCACGTGGTGTTCGACTTGGACAGCGATCCGGCCAGCTTTCGCAGCGCCTGGCTCATCAGGCGCGCCTGCAGGCCGACCGTGGTGTCGCCGATCTCGCCTTCGATTTCGGCGCGGGGAACCAATGCGGCAACCGAGTCGATGACGACGCAGTCGATCGCGCCGCTGCGCACCAGCATGTCGCAGATCTCGAGCGCCTGCTCGCCGGTGTCGGGTTGGCTGATGAGCACGTCGTCGATGTCGACGCCCAGGCGGGCCGCATACACCGGGTCGAGCGCATGCTCGGCGTCGATGAAGGCCACCACGCCGCCCAGGGCCTGCGCCTCGGCCAGTATGTGCAGGGCCAGCGTGGTCTTGCCGCCCGATTCCGGACCGTAGATCTCGACGATGCGCCCGCGCGGCACGCCTCCGATGCCCAGGGCGACGTCCAGCGGCAGCACGCCGGTGGGAATGACGCCGATTTCGAGCTTCTGGCTGGAATCCCCGTACTTCATGATCGCGCCCTGACCGAACTTCTGCTCGATCTGGTCGGTGGTGATCTTGAGCATGTTCTGCTTGTCCTGACTTTGTGCCATGTCTTCTCCTATTGAACGTCGTTCCGGCAATTCAGGGTAATCTCATTATACGAACATCTGTTTGGTCGTCAATACGATTTCCCTGCTCAGCCACATTAGCAGCACAATGTCGCAGGTTCGTCGCGCGCACTTCTACAGATTGGTCGCGAAAACGTCGCACATCCGTCGCGCATGGGGTCGCAGAACCGTCGCGTGCTCGTCGCGCAGCAGGTCGCAGAACCGTCGCGCAGCGGTCACAGACGCTCGTCGCAGGCGTCTATGAGCAAATCCAGGCAGCTGCAGGTCGCCTGGCGCCGCACGGTCTGGCGGTCGCCTGCGAAATGATGTTCGAACGCACAGGCGCCTTCGCTGGACGCAAGCGCGACCCATACCGTGCCCACGGGCTTGCCCTCGACTGCACCGCCCGGGCCAGCGATGCCGGTCACCGACACCGCATAATCGGCGCCCAGGACCTGGCGCGCGCCCGCGGCCATCTGCAAAGCCGTGTCCCTGCTCACGGCCCCCTCGGTTGCAATCGTCTCGGCATCCACGCCCAAAGATCCGGTCTTGACGTCGTTGTCGTAGCTGACGATGGCGCCGCGCATGCAGGCGCTCGACCCGGCGACGCTGGTGATCGACTCCGACACCATGCCGCCCGTGCAGCTTTCGGCCGTGCCCAGCGTGACTCCCCGCTCGGTGGCCATGCGCACCAGCTCGGCCGCCTTCTCGAGCAGGACATCCTCCGCTTCCCCGCCGATTGCCGCCGGCGCAGCCATCTGGTCGTCCTGGTCCGCCGCAGCGGTCTCCTTGAACCCCAGCACGGTCTTCGCCTTCAGGAAGTAGTCGACCATCGAAAGGATCGTCAGCACGACGGCGATGAACATGATCGCCCAGCTGAACAGGTAGAGCCCGTCGTGAAGCACGTCGCTGAACGTGCGCACGACATGGGAGTCCTTGATGATGAACAGCACGATGGCGACCATCTGGAAGACGGTCTTCGCCTTCCCGTACCAGCTGGCCGCGATGACCGCACCCTGCGTGGCGGCCACCATCCTGATGCCCGACACGATGAATTCCCGCGTGATGATGACCAGAGCCACCCACGAGGGCAGCGATCCCATCTCGATCAGCGCAAGCAGGGCGGCCGTGACCAGGATCTTGTCGGCCAAGGGGTCCATGAACTTGCCCAGGTCCGTGATCTCGTTCCTGCTGCGCGCAAGGTAGCCGTCCACCGAATCGGTGGCGGACAGGGCGATGAACACGAATGCGGCAACCCAGGGCTTCCAGATGTGCGCTTCGGGCCAGAAGTCCAGCCAATCGGGCCACGGCGAGATGATGGCGACCACGAACAGGGGGATCAGCAGGATGCGCACCGCCGTGACGATGTTCGCCGGCGTCCACACGATCTGGCTTTCGGGAGCGGCCATCGCCCTACTCCCCTTCCATCTCGTAGAGCAGCGTATCGGTGATGCGCACGCGCACGACCTGTCCGACCTCGCCATGGGCCAGGTACGTCACGCCGTCCACATCCGGTGCCTGGCATTGCGCCCGGCCGAACAGCTGGCCGTCCTCCTCGCACCCCAAGACGAGCACGTCGCATTCGGTGCCCACCCGGTTTGCCACGCGCGCACACGACAGGCTGTCGGCCACGTCGCGCACCTGCTGGGCGCGCTCGAGCTTCGTGTCCTCGTCGATCTGGTCGTCGAACCCGCCGGCGCGCGTGTTCTCCTCCTGCGAGTAGGCGAACACGCCCACGTAGTCCAAGTCCGCTTCCTCGACGAAGTCAAGCAGCTCGTCGAACTCCTCGTCGGTCTCACCCGGGAAGCCGGCCATCAACGTCGTGCGGATCGTCACGCCGTCGACCTTGTCGCGGATGTGCCGCACCAGCGCCAGGTACTCGTCATGCGAGCCCGAGCGGTTCATGCGCTTGAGAACGCGCTCGCAACAATGCTGGAACGGGATGTCCAGGTACGAGCAGACGTTGCCATGCGCTGCGATCACGTCGAGCAGCTCGTCGGTGACGCCTTCCGGCTGGATGTACATCACGCGGAACCACGTGTCTTCGAAGTGGGTGGCGAGCCTGTCTACCAGGCGGGCAAGCGTCGACGGCTCGTCGAAGTCGCTCCCCCACCGACCGGTGTCCTGGGCTATCAGCACGATCTCGCCGGCACCGTCGTCGACGGCGCGGGCGACATCGGACTCGATCTGCTCGTAGGGAAAGCTCCGGTACCTGCCCCTGATGAACGGGATGGTGCAGAAGCTGCAGAAGCGGTCGCACCCGTCGGAGATCTTCACATAGCAGCTGACTTGCGTTTCGGCCCGCTCGATCGCATCGCCGCACGCAGCATCGGGAAACAGGCCCTTCACGACGGAGGCCACGTCCTGCTCTTGCGCGCAGGGCAAGAAGGCGCACGCCTCGCTCAGCTCGGATTCCAGCTCCTGGCCGTAGCGCGCGGGCATGCACCCGGCGACGACGATCTTCGTGCGCCCCTCGCGCACCGCATCGCTGTCCGCAAGGTCGAAGATCGCCGCCAGGCTTTCCTCGGTTGCCGCCTGGATGAACGAGCAGGTGTTCACGATCACGCAATCGGCCTGGTCGGCATCGTCGACCACGGCTATGCCCTGCTCCAGGAGCGTGCGCGCCATCGAAGCCGAGTCGACTTCGTTTTTGGCACACCCCAAGGTGACGAACGCAACGCGAATGCTGGGTGGGCGGCTGGCATCACGAGCCGCATGGACGGAAGCTTGCACGATGGGCTCGCTGCTACCGGTAGTTGACGAATTGCAACGGCTGGCCGTAATCCTGGGATTTGACGAACTGGATCACGTCCTGGAGCACGTCTTTCGACGCACTAGACACGCGCAGCTTGTCGCCTTCGATGGTGACCTTCGCCTTGAACTTCTGCGCCTTGATGTCCTTGTTGATGGCACCCGCCTTGTCGCGGTCGATGCCTTCGATGATGCTGCCGGTGCGGCGCACCGTCCCGCCCGAAGCGGATTGCACGGCACCCCAGTTCACGGCCTTCAGATCGACGCCGCGCTTCACCAGCTTGCTGCTGACGATGTCGATGACCTGGCCCGCGACGAAATCGCTGGGTGCCTGCACGGTCAGGGTCTTCGCCTGCTTGTCGAAATCAAGCGTCGCGCCGGAGTCCTTCAGGTCGTAGCGCTGCACGATTTCCTTGCGCGCCTGGCCGAACGCGTTGTCAACTTCCTGCAAATCGACGCTCGAAACGATATCGAAGCTCGATTCCTTCGCCATATCCCTCGCCCTTCTTCCTAGTACGTGCCGGTACCGGTGGCATTCTGGTTGTAGTACCCGTACGTGGCATCGTAGCCGTATTGGTAGGTGGTGTCGTAGCCGTACTGACCGGTGGTGTCGTACCCGTAGTTGTAGTTGTTGTTGTACGTGGCATCGTAGCCGTAGTTGTACGTGTTGTCGTAGGTGTTGCTGTACGTGTTGTCGTAGTACGTCTGGTCGTTTGCAGTGCCCGCATCGTAGTACACCTCGCCCGTGTCGGCGGTGCCGGCGTCGGCCTGCGTTTCCGTCTGGGCCTCGGCGCCGGCATCGCGGGTGCCCGAGTCGGTCGCGGCAGCCTGCTTCGACGAAGAAGACGAGCTGCTCGACGACTTCGCGGACTGGCCGTGCTCGCTTTGCCACTTGGCCAGGATCTCCTTGAAGTCGATCGTCATGTTCACGATGCCGCTCGCATCGGGTTGCATCAGCAGTTCGGTGCCGTCCAGGCGCGCGGTCACGCCCGAGGGGTTCGCGCAGATGAACTGCAGTGTGCCCGAGCTGTCGAACGACTGGGTCGACGGGCCCACGGCCTCTTCCGTGACCTTGGCCTCGCCGTCGACGTAGACCTCGATCCACGAGGTCTGGCCGTCGTCGACCGTGTACTCGAACGTGAACTTCGTGGGCGCCTCCTCCTTGGGGACGCTGCTGGCGCCTTCGCCTGTTTCGCTGCTCACGCCCGTGACCGGCACGTTGGGCACCGTTTCGTCACGGCCGGAACCGCGGCCGAACAGCAGCCATCCCAGCAGGAAGACCAGCAGCAGCGCGATGGCCGCCGCGATGATGTAGGGAAGCTTCGGGCGCAGGCCGCCTTCGCCGCCCGGGCCCGAATAGTAGTTGGTGTATTCCGTGTTCGGCAGCAGCGAGCCGCGCGCCTGATGGGTCCTGCCCTCCGTCGACGTCCGGCGGCTGGTGCGCGTCCTCTGGCGGTCGGACGACACCTTGCTCCTGCGTGCCGAATTCTCGCGCGAGTACTGCGACGCGCTCTGGGAAACGCGGGAGCGCCCTTCCCCTGACCGGCGCGGCACGCGCGTGTTGTCGGGAGCTTCCGACATGTCGATGCCCGAAGGCCTCTGGCGCGCGTTCGCACAGTTCACCTGGTAGGCGTACAGCTCGTCGAGGTACATGCCGGTGATTTCCGTGGGATTCAGGCCCAGGTAGCGCGCATACCCGTTGACCATGTTGCGCGTGTAGCCGCGCGGGGGCATGGCCGCGAAGTTGCTGTCCTCGATCGCTTTCAAAATGTCGGGGCGGATGCGCAGCCTGCGCGCGGTGGCGTTCAGGTCCAAGCCCTTGCGCTTGCGCGTATCCTTCAGAATCTGGCCGAAGCTCGTCTGTTCCATAGACTTTACTCTCCCAGGTCGGATTCACTCGCCTCGAACGCCTTCAGGCTCTCGAGCTCCATGGCGTCTACCAACACCTCGCGGGGCTTGGAGCCGTTCTGCGGTCCGACGATTCCCTTTTCTTCAAGCATATCCATTATACGCCCAGCTCGCGAGTATCCCACACTCAATCGGCGCTGGACGTTCGAGGTCGACCCGACGCCCGAGCTGACGACGATTTCAGCCGCCTCCCACAGAAGCGGGTCCGCGGGACCGCCCGACGCGCCCGACGCGTCCGCCTGCCCCATCGTGATCAGGTTGGTCTGCAGGATCTCCTGGTGGTACTCCGGCTCGCCCTGCTGCTTCAGGTGGGCCACCACCTGCTCGATCTCGTTGTTCGACGTGAAGCAACCCTGCAGGCGCACCGGCTTGGGGTACTCGGGCTTGCTGTAGAGCATGTCGCCGTTGCCGATCAGGTTCTCGGCGCCCGTGGAGTCCAGAATGACGCGGCTGTCGATGCCCGAAGCCACGTTCAGAGCGATGCGGCAGGTGATGTTGGCCTTGATCAGGCCGGTGACCACGTTGGTGGACGGGCGTTGCGTGGCGATGATCATGTGGATGCCCGCCGCACGCGCGAGCTGTGCGAGCCTGCTGATGCTGAACTCCACTTCCTTGCCCACGTTCATCATCAGGTCGGCGAGCTCGTCGATGACGATCACGATGTAGGGAATCTCCTCGGCCTGCTCTTCGCCGATCTTCATGCCCTTCTGCGCCTTGCTGTTGTACTGCGCGATGTTGCGGGCCCCCACCTTGGCGAACACCTTCAGGCGCCTCTCCATTTCGGCCACCGCCCACGAGAGCGCGCTTGCGGCTTCGCGGCATTCGGTGACCACGGGGACGTACAGATGCGGGATGCCGTTGTAGGGCGTGAACTCGACGCGCTTCGGGTCGATCATGATGAAGCGCACTTCCGCCGGCGTGGCGCGCATCAGGATGGACATGATCATGCCGTTGATGGCCACCGACTTGCCCGAGCCGGTGGTGCCCGCAACCAGCAGATGCGGCATTTTCGACAGGTCGTCGACGATGCGGTGCCCTTCGACGTCCTCGCCCACCACCATCTCGAGCGGCCCGGGGCCGGCGGCAGGCAGGATGTCGCCCAGAAGCACCGTCTGAGGTTTGCTGTTGGGAACTTCGATGCCCACGTAGTTCGTGCCGGGTATGGGGGCGAAGATGCGCACGCCCTGCGCCGCCAGCGCAAGCGCGATGTCGTCTTGCAGGTTCGTGACCTTGCTCACGCGGATGCCCGCCGGCAGGTCGACCTTGAACAGCGTCACCGTGGGACCGGCGATCCAATCGACCACCCGCGCGTGCACGCCGAAGTCGGCCAGCGTGTCCTGGAGCAGCATCGCGGTGTCGCGCAGCATGTCCTCGCTTTCGCGCCGCTTCTTGTTCGACGTGGTCTTTTCAAGCAGGTCCATGCTCGGCAGCACGAAGCCCTCGGACGGCTGCGGAGCGCCCGTGCGCTTCTTGGCAACGGGACGCGGCTTTTCCAGCACTTCGGTGGCCGCCTCGGTCTTCTGGGCGGCGGGCTTCTTGCCGAGCTTGCGGGTGATGGCCCCGCTGGCAGGCTCCTTCGAGGATGCGCGCGCCGGCTCCTTGCGACCCAGCACGATCGTCGGCGCCTCGCTGAACCCGTCGTCTGCGGCAGAACGCTGACTGCGCCGAGGGCGTGCCTGGGGGGCGGAAGCGCGCTGCACCTGGGCCGGCGGCATCTGGCTGGCGGCCATGAACCCGTCCGAGAAGCTGGCGTCGCGCACTTCCCTGACCTTGTCGAAGAGCGGGCGCAGCGACACCCCGATGACGATCAGCGAGATGGCTATCAGGCCAAAGGTGAGCACGACGCTGACCGTGTGGCCGAACAGCGTCATCAGCACCCAAGCGATGCCCGCGCCCACGTAACCGCCTTGCGAGGTCAGCGACTGCTCGGCGAACAGCAAATCGAGGTTGAGCATGCTCAGCCCGGGCGTGTACAGGGCGAAGAGCACGAGGATGGCCACGAACATCAAAAGCAAGCCGATGGCAACGCGCAATGGGATGCGCCTGCCCTCCGTGCGGAAGAACAGGCTGACGGCTATGAGCACCAGAAACATCGGCAGCAGCATGCATCCGATGCCGAGCGACGCATGCAGGGCACCCGAGAGCCACGTGGTGACCAGGCCGTTTACCGGCATCGTCGTGATCACGAACAAGGCGATGGCCGCAACCACGCACAGCACGCCCGCGATGTCGCGCCGGGCCCTGCTGTCGAGCAAGCGGGTGTCCGCCTGCTGCTGCTCGACCCGCTTGGCGGCCGTGCCCTGGCGCTGCGCCCTCTTGTCTGCAGGAGAAGCCGCACGACGAGAACCGCCACCAGCGGCTTTAGGCGATGATTGTGCCACGAATCAAGACTCCTTCTAGTGCATATATGGTACGTTTCGAAAGGGCGAACCCTTCCTGTCTTGCAACCATACAGTATAGCCCAAACCGTTTCACACAAGAAACCCACGTGTGCAAACCATGTAGCCGCCCAGCCCTCAATCAAGCAGCAAACGCAAGCCCCTCGTAGGTTCCGCCAGGCCGCACCGCAGGTCGACCATACCTGCAGCCGAGCCCCGCTCGCAGGTTCCGCCAGGCACGAAGAGCCCCAGCGGCGAGCGCAGCGATGCCGCGAACAGGTCCAGCAAACCCGCAACCGAGCCCCGCCCGCAGGTTCCGCCAGGAGGCGCGGCCAGCGAAGCGAAGCCGCGCCGCAGGTCGAGGGGAGCCGC
>CACXFZ010000066.1 GCA_902767025.1 uncultured Coriobacteriaceae bacterium | reverse complement strand
CGATCATGGCCTCGCGAAGGATCATGCGGTTGTTGTACTGCTCGTCGGTGATGCCCCGGAAGTCGGGATGCGAGCGCTCGTCGAACAGGTCGAACGGCCCGCCCATGTCCACTTCCCTGCCCGCGGCCATGTCGAACAGCGTCAGGTCGACGGTGCTACCCCTGCTGTGGCTCGACTGCCGGGCGATGTATCCCCTCTCGAAGGTATCCTCCTTGTCGATGCGGGGGTAGAAGAACGACTTCATGCGCGTGTCCTCGTCCTCTATCGCCCAGAAGATGAACTTCTCGACGGCGCGTGCAGGACGGTACGCATCGTAGACCTTCAGGCGGAAACCAAGCGACAGCATCTCGTTGCTCACGCGCTTCAATGCCCGTGCGGCCTCGATCGTGAGCAGTGCGATGGGCTCCTCGTAGCCGTCGACGCGCTCGCCGACGAAGTTGTACGTCGAGTAGTAGCGCATATCGAGCATCACGTGGGGCACGAAATCGGACAGGCTCACGAAGCCTGAAGAATCAAGTGTCGGGTCCTGTTCGCGCATGGTCATCCTTCTCTCAAAGACTTCGCCTAGGATAGCGCACTTGGCTAAGCCTGCACATAGCCGGCCTACAGGAGCAGGAAGGTCAATGCGGCAAAGGCACCGACGCCTGCCAGGGCGCACCAGATAAGCGACCCCGAAACACGGGCCACCACCACGACGATGGCCGCCGAGATAAGCGGGATCAGGCCCTGGGTCAGGCCTTCTGCGAACATGTCGGGAGAGAGCAGGTCGTTGGCAACCAACGCCGCGAAAGCGGCCGGCGGAATCAGCTTCAAGGCGCGTTCGAGCTTTTCAGGTATCTGCCTGCCCTTCAGGATGAAGATGGGCGCCACGCGGCAGACGAGCATCGTCGCCAGGCACAGCAGGTAGATGATCATGAACTCGGTGAACGTCATCGCTTGTCCACCATCCACGCGGCCAGCCCCGCCGCAACGCCGGTGCAGGCGCCCAGCAGGATCGCGGGGCCCGCCAGGCCCACGAGCTTGAAGAAGTACACGGCCACCATCGACACGACGATGACGATGACGTTGATCTTGTCCATCTTCTGCGTGGACAGCAGACAGATGAAGATCGAGGTCATGGCGAAGGCGGCGATGACGGTGGGGATGGCAAGCGCATCGCCGATCAGCACGCCTATCGCGTTCGACACGCCCCACGAGGTCATGCTCAGCAGGTTCACGAACGTGGCACGGTTCTCGTCCCACGACCCCTCTTGGAACTTTGCCATGTTCACGCCGAAACTCTCGTCGGTGACCGTAGCCGCAAACAGGAAGGTCTTCGATTTCCTGACCTTGTCGAAGAACGGCGCGAAAGCCGCCGAATACAGGATCTGGCGCGTGTTGACGAACGAGACGCTGGCCACGATCGACATCAGAGGCGAACCCGCCAGCCACATGTTGGGAATCATGAACTGGCCCGCACCCGAATAGAACGTCATGCTCATCACGAACGCCATCAGGGCGTTCATGCCGATCTGGCTTTCCATGATCCCGCAGGGTATGCCTATGCCGACATAGCCCGCCATCACGGGGATGGCGGCTGCAAACGCATCTTTGAGTGCTTCCTTACCAGACATAGTGGAGCATTATATAACTGATGGACGGAATGCGGCGGGAATTATCTAGCGAGTCCGGTACGCTCGCGCCTGCGAGCGTGGCACGAACAGGTCTTCGAACATCGTGCGCGCATAGCGGTCCGTCATGCCGCCGACGTAGTCGGTCACGGCGCGCACCAGGTCGCCCTCGCTGGCAGCATGGTATTCGTCGGGCACCGCATCGGGGTGCTCGATGCAGTAATCGAACAGGTTGATCACCAGATGGTACGCCTTGCGCACCTCCACCATCACGCCTTCGCTGCGGTACACGTGCTCGAACAGGAACGTGCGCAGCTCGGACATGGCATCCCAGACCTCGGGGCTCAGCGCCACTTCGCCTGCCTCGACGGAATGCTCGATGGCGTTGCGCACCAGCGTCTGTATGCGGTCGGCATGGGTTGCGCCCAGGATGCGGACCGTCGATTCCGGCAACATGTCCTGGTCGACGAGTCCTGCGCGCAGGGCGTCGTCGATGTCGTGGTTCACGTACGCTATGCGGTCGGCCAGCCCGACGATGCATCCCTCGAGCGTGGCCGCTTTCTGCAGGCCGGTGTGGCACACGATGCCATTGCGCACCTCTTCGCTCAGGTTCAGTCCCCTGCCCTCGTTCTCGATGCGGTCGACCACGCGCAGCGACTGCTCGTTGTGCTTGAACAGGTGCGGCACGTTGGAGGTTTCCTCGCCGTAGAAATCGAGGTATCCAGACGAGCGCTGCTTCAGGTTCGAGATGCTCAGGTCGCTTGTCCCTGTCGTGTGGCTGTGCAAGCATGCGCACAGGGCGTACTCGCCCGTATGACCGAACGGCGTGTGGCCCAGATCGTGGGCAAGCGAGATGGCTTCCACCAGATCCTCGTTCAATCCCAGGCCACGCGCGATGCTGCGCGCGATCTGCGACACTTCGAGCGTGTGCGTGAGCCTGGTGCGGTAATGGTCCCCTTCGGGCGAGATGAACACCTGCGTCTTGTGCGACAGGCGGCGAAACGACTTGCAATGGATGATCTTGTCGCAGTCGCGGCGAAACGACGTCCGGTACACATCGTCGTCGCTCGGGCGCAGGCGCCCTCGGGATTGGTCCGAGAACGCAGCCTGGTCGTCGAGCGTTTCGTGCTCAAGCTCTTCGATGCGCTGTCTGGTCCGTGCTTGCATGGATGCCTATTCGCCTTCCGGGACGATCAGCAGCCGCTTGCACGAGGGGCAGGATGCCAAGGGGGCCTCGAGTCTCGCATGCAGCAGTCTGTCGGCATCGAGCTCGTGGCGGCATGCGCTGCAGGCGGTGCCGTTGAGCTGCGCCAATCCCACGCCCTTGCAGCGGCTGACAGCCTCGTTGTAGGCCGTCAGGATCTCCTCGGGCAATGTGGCAGCCAGGTCGTTTCTCAGCTGCATGCCGGCCTGAACGTCGTTGGCAAGCGATGCCGTCTTCTGGTTGTACTCTTCCACCAGCTGCGCTTCCCGCTGGTCGATCGCGTCCATGGCCTGCACAGCTGCGGCAACGAGCTTGGCGGCCTCGTCTACCCGGGCCTTCACCTTCTCGCGCTGGAACGCCAGGGTCTCGCGTCGCTTCTGCGCGCCTTCCATGTCGCGCGTCAGCTGGCTCACGCGCCGGTAATCCCCCGACGCCTCCTCGATGGCCGTCTGCGCATCCTGGGTCTTCGCAACGAGCTTCTCGTCTTCGGCATCGATCTGGGCGAGCGCCTGCTTTTCCTGGGCGAGCACACCGGTGGCATTGTCATGCGCCGCCTGCAGTGCCTTGCGCTTCGTCCGGCCCTGGAGCACCAGGTCCTTGTGGGGCAGGTTCTTCATCTCCAGCTCCGCGCGCGCACGGTTGCGGTCGATCTCCTGCATCTGCAGCAGCGCTTCGATGTTTGCTTGCGTGGCCTGCATGCGAACTACCTCCTCGAGGCTTCGGGAATCCACCAGTTGAACGACTGGTCGATGTGGGCGATCTTGTCTGCGGGGTACCCGGAGGCCTCCAGGGCCGATGCGAGCACGCCGCACAGCGGCAATTCGGAGACGTCATGGCCCAGTTCGATGATGGACAGCCCGGCTTCGCGCGCATGCACGGCGTCGTGGTAGTGGACCTCGCCGCATACCAGGCAATCGACGCCGGCGTCCAGGCACGACTGCACCAGGCTGCCGCCGCTTCCGGTGGCCGTGACCACCGATTCTATCCGCATCGATTCGGGGCCCCACACGCGCGGCTGGCGGCCGAACACGGCCACGCAGCGGGCGGCGAGCATGCGCAGGGTGTAGCCGGCATCCTCGTCGCGAAGCGAGCACACCTGCCCGAATCCCTTGCAGGCGTCTTGCTGCAAGGGCTCCAGAATGCGTTCGAACGGAAGCGACAGCAAACCGGGCAGCACTTGGGACGCCTGGACGCTCACGTCAAGCGCCGTGTGGTAGCACAACAGGTTCACGTTGCTGCGCGCGGCCTGCCAAACGCTCAGCTGGGAGCCGCTGGCTCCGCTGCCGGGGGCGATGAGCGTTTCAGGGGGCGCGATGTAGGGCGGATGGTGCGTGACCAGCACGTTTATGCCCAAGGACTCGGCGGTTTTGACGGCCTCGACGGTGGGGTCGAGCGCTACGGCAATCCCCTCGACCTTGTCGTAGGGGTTGCCCACCACCAGTCCGGTACGGTCCCAATCGAGTGCGTCCGATGGCGGAAACAGAGCGCTCAGCGCCTGCTCGACCTCGCGCACCGACCAGGAATGCTCGGCACGGTGGGACAGCACGTCCGAGTTGATGGAGGCGAGCTCGGTCGCATCCGTGCGGGCGTTGTTGGAATCATCTTGCATGTTCGCGTAGCCTTTCATTCGTTCCAGGCAATGACCTGGGGAAACGTCGATAGGAAGCGCTCTACGTCTTCTTGCGTCGTGTAGATGCCGAGAGAGATGCGCAAGGCACCCAGCGCACGGTCGCGGGGAATCCCCAGGCGTGACAGCACCTTGCTGGGCTCGAGGGAATGCGAGCTGCATGCGCTTCCTCCCGAAACCGCGAACCCGTTCAGGTCGCAGCGCAGGATGAGCGTTTCGCTTTCGAACCCGTCGACGGTCACGCTCACGACGTTGCACAGGTAGTTGTCGGGTGCTTCCAGGCAGGGAACGCATGCTTGCACGCCCGGCAGAGCGCACAGCCCCTCGTAGAGCATCGTGCGCAGCTGGGTCTGCCGCTCCTGTTCGGCTGCTCGGGCATCTTCGTCGTGGCACAGGTGCATGCATGCAGCAGCGAAGCCTGCGATGCCCGCAACGTTCTGCGTGCCGCTGCGCACGCCATGTTCCTGGCCTCCGCCGACCATCAGGGGGTCGATCGCAACGCCTCGCTTCAGGTACAGCGCACCCACGCCCTTGGGGCCGCAGATCTTGTGGCTGGAAAAGCTGGCAGCATCCACGTCCAGGCCGTGGCAGTCGATACGCACCTTGGCGAGCGCCTGTGCGGCATCGGTGTGCATCAGGCAGCCGGCATCGTGCGCTTGCTTGCAGATGGCGGCGATGTCCTGGATGCTTCCCACCTCGTTGTTGGCGTACATCACCGACACGAGCAGGGTGTCGTCCGTGGCAAGCTCGCCGATGCGGGCCGGATCGATGCGGCCGGTGGCATCGGGTAGCGCGATGTCGATGGAGAAGCCCTCCTTGGCCAGGATGTCGGCCGCCTGCCCGATGGCACCGTGCTCGATGCCGCCGATGATGACGCGGGGAGCCTGCTCGAACGGCCTGCCTTTGCGTATGCGCTGGTCGCGGGCGTGCCGAGCCAGGCCGATCACGGCCAGGTTGTCGCTCTCGGTGGCACCGCTGGTGAAGTAGACCTCGTCGGGACGCGCCCCGATGCAGGAAGCAACCTGCAAGCGCGCCTCTTCAAGCGCGTTGAACGCGTTCCTGCCTTCCGTGTGAAGGGAATTCGCGTTGGCTCCGTACGCGGCGTTGTCCCTGCCGGGTGCCAGGAAGGCAAGCATCGCGTCGTATGCCTCCGTGCACAAAAGGGCGGTCGCCGCCCAGTCCAGATACACGCGCGATTCCATGTCTACCTTCCTGACGAAGCCGCAGCTTCCTCGGCGGCGTTTCGTATGGCCTCGACGGCAATCGCGTAATCGTCGGCCTTGAACACCGCATTGCCTGCGACGAGCACGTCGGCTCCCTGCGCGCCCACCAGTGCTGCCGTTTCGGCGTTGATGCCGCCGTCGACTTGGATCAGGGGGCTCGCCCCGCGCGAGCGCGCAAGCTCGACGGTCTGCTTGATGCGGTCGGGGGTCGTGTCTATGAACGACTGACCGGAAAAGCCCGGGAACACGCTCATCACCAGAACCATGTCCCACAGCTCGATCGTGCTCTCGAGCGCCTGAATCGGGCAGTCGGGCTTCAGGGCAACACCTGGATGAGCACCGGCTTTCCGGATGAGCTCGACGGCGCTGCGCAGCTCCGCCTCGTCCGAAGCGGCCTCGATGTGAATGGTCACGTAGTCGGGCTTCAAAGCCAGGAACCACGGGAGCTGCTCCAGAGGGTTCGATACCATCATATGCACGTCCATCACGGCATCGTAGCGTGCGCGCAGCGAAGCCAGCACGGGCACGCCAACCGTGATGTTGGGCACGAAATGGCCATCCATCACGTCTATGTGAATCCAATCGGCACCAGCCTTCAGGACCTGGTCGATCTCTTCGCCCAAGCGGTCGAAATCGGCTGACAGGATGGAAGGCGAAATCTTCACGGGCTCGAACACGTACAACCCTCCTTCGGTCACACCGATTGTAGCGCAGCTAGGGACGCTGCCCCGCGCCGGCTTCCAGATTCAGGAGGAATTCCTTCACGTGCAGCCCTGCCGCATATCCCACGAGCCCGCCGTCGGCGCCCACGAGGCGGTGGCACGGTATCAGGATCAGGATCGGGTTCTTGTTCGCCGCCTGCCCTACCGCCCGAAACGAGCCGGGCTTGCCCAGGCTTTGCGCCAAGGCGCTGTACGACATGGTTTCGCCATAGGGTATGGACTGGATCTTGCTCCACACGTCCCGTTGGAAATCGGAGCCTGCCGGCTCGAGCGGTACGTCGAAGGCCTGCCGCTTGCCGGCAAGGTACTCCTGTATTTGCGTGGCGGCCCTGTTCGTGACTGCAGTTGACTTGATGGCGCTGTCGAACACGGCGGGGCCCAGCACCAACCGCGTGATCGCATGGTCGTTGCCCTCGATGGTGACCCTGCCTACCGGCGTGTGGTAGACGTAATGGGACAACGCGCTTCCGGAGCTCTTCGAGGTGAGCGCAGCCATCGTGCAGATCCCTTCTTAAGAGGCCTTCGTGCCCTTCTCGCCAATCTTGCGTTCCGTGCCCGCGCGCAGGCGGGCGATGTTTTCCCTATGAGCCCAAATGACGATGATGGCGCCGGCACTGCACATCAGCGCAGCCGGGATGTCGTTGCCGAAGATGATGAATGCCAGGATGGGGCAGATCGCAGCCGCTGCAATGGAGCCGGCGGACACGTACTTGGTGAGCATGACGACCAGGACGAAGGCAACGAGCTCCACGATAGCCGGGTACGGGCCATAGGTGATGAACAGGCATCCGATGGCAACCGCAATGCCCTTGCCGCCCCTGAAGCCCAGCCAGGGACTGAACACGTGGCCCATGACGCAGGCAAGGAACGCCGCGGCCAGGAAATCCCCCTGCATGAAGCCCCCAACGGGAGACCCGTCGGGAGAGACCAGCGAGAAGGCTCCCATGCCGATGAGGCCCGACACGATGCCCTTGGCGTAATCGAGCAGGAAGACGATGTAGCCGCCCTTCTTGCCCAGGGCGCGGATGGCGTTCGTGGTGCCGATGTTGCCCGAACCCACTTCGCGTATGTCCACACCGTAGACGAGTTTGCCGATGATGAGCCCGCTGGGTATCGACCCCAGCAGGAACGATATCGCGAATACCAATATGCAAGCGAGCAGAGGATGAATCATGTTTTACGCCTTATGCTTGAACTTGATGACGATGGGAGTGCCGGTGAAGTCGAACGACTGGCGCAGCCTGTTTTCCAGGAAACGCTCGTAGTTCGCATCGACGATTTCGGGATGGTTTGCGAAGAACGTGAACTGCGGCGGGCACGTTGATGTTTGGGTGACGTACTTGATGCGCAGGATCTTCTTGCCCTTCGTGATGCTGTGGCCGAATTCACGGATCTGACCCAGCCAGTTGTTGAGCTTGCTCGTCGACACCGTGGTGGTGTAGCCCGCGTAGGCCTTGTCGATGAGCGTCCAGATCTTCTCGACGCCTTTTCCGCTGGTCGCGCAGGTTGCCGTGACCGGTGCGTACTTGACGAACGTGAGCCGGTCTTCGATCTTGTCGCGGATGCGCTGCTTTTCCTCCGGCCCGTCCACCAGGTCCCACTTGTTGAGCACGATGATGAGCGCGCAACCACGTTCGGCCGCGAATCCCGCAACGCGCTGGTCCTGATCGGTCAGGCCCAAGGTGGCGTCGATGACCAGCACGGCCACGTCGGCACGGTCGATGGCGCGCAGCGCACGCACGAACCCGTAGTACTCCACGTCTTCGTCTATCTGGCTCTTGCGGCGCAGGCCAGCCGTGTCGACGATGCGGTAGGCGGTGTCGCCATGATGCACGATGGTGTCGATCGCATCGCGAGTGGTGCCTGCGACGTCGCTGACGATCGAGCGGTCCTGTTTCGTGAGCGCATTGGTCAACGACGACTTGCCGGCGTTGGGGCGCCCGATGATGGCGACATTGATGCAGTCCTGCTCTTCCTCGCGCTCGGGGATGTCGCTGAGCAGCTCGATCACATGGTCGAGCAAGTCGCCCGTCCCCGTGCCATGCAAGGCCGAGACCGGCCAGGGGTCGCCCAGGCCCAGGTTGTAGAACTCGTACATGGCATCGTTGTTCGCGGGGTTG
>CACXFZ010000065.1 GCA_902767025.1 uncultured Coriobacteriaceae bacterium | reverse complement strand
GGCATCGAAATGTACGGTACCCCCGGTTTGGCCAAGGACGTCAGCTTCTACAAGACGCCCAAGAGCCGTCCTTCGGTGGTGTTCCGCCCCTACGAGCCACCCGCCTACGAGCCCAACGACGAGTACCCGTTCTGGTTCAGCACCGGACGCTTGCTGGAGCACTGGCATTCCGGCAGCATGACCCGTCAGGTTCCTGAGCTGAACCGCGCTGTGCCCGAAAGCCTGCTGTACATGAACGCGGCGGACGCAGAGAAGCTGGGCCTGAAAGATGGCGACCGCGTGAAAGTAACCACGCCGTACGGCGAGGTCGAGATCAAGGCCACCACGGCTGATCGTTTCGCGCCGCCCGAGGGCATGGTGTTCTGCACCTTCTTCGCTGAAGAGACACTGATCAACCTGGTGGTTGAAGACGTGTATTGCCCGCTGTCGAAGGAGCCCGACTTCAAGAAGACGGTCTGCAAGATCGAGAAGGCTTAAGCGCCAGGAAGGATAGGTAGGTACATTATGCGTACATCAACAAGAACCCTGCTGCGTATTGCGTTTGCCTTCGCATTGATTATGGGGTGCTTTGCACTGGTGGCGTGCTCGAGTGGCTCTTCGAGCAGCAGCCAGGCAGCCAGCAGTGCCGCTGATAGCAGTGCGGCAGCCAGCAGTGCTGCAACGAGCAGTGCGGCAGCCGACGACAAGGACAGCAGCGACAAGGCCTCAAGTGGTTCGGAAGCCGGTCTTGCCGGCGCGTTTGGCACGGCGCCTGAAATCAAGAAGGAAAAGAATCCCGACGCCGTTGCGGGCACCGAGACCGCTCCTGCTTTGATGCCTGCAAGCCATGAGTCGTATTTGTCTCAGGCCGAGCTGCCTTGCCAAACGTGCCATGGCACCGATGCAAGCGGCAACCCCAAGAACGCGGCGGCAGCCGAGCTGCCCAAGGGCCATTATGTGAACGAAGATCCCAAATCCGGCCAAATTGATCCTGGTCGCGCACAGTGCATTTCGTGTCACGTGGTTGACCCCAGCAAGTAAGTTGTAACTCAGAACCCGGGGTGCGGCGTGTGCCGTGCCCCGGGAACGCATGAAGGGCGAATGAGATGGCGATATCGAGCCTGATCGTAGAGACAGCTCCGGAGCACGTGGAGCGTGTTGCGGCAGAGGTAGCTGCCTTCGACGGTGTGACCATCGAGGCCACCGACCAGGCTACGGGTCAGATTGTGGTAGTACTGGAAGCCGAGAGCATCGATGCCAGCCACAAAACCGCCAGCGAGTTCGCCGCCATCAAAGACGTATGGAACGTCAACCTCATCTATGTGAATGTCGAGGATGAGCGTGAACAAGACTAACCCCATTTCCGAAACCACCGAGGCTGCGCAGGCCGCTGCGGCTGCTGCTGAAGCCAGCGAAGTGCATGCGGTCGAGCCGGGCTTGACCCCTGATCGCCCCGCTCGTCGTTCTCATGGGTTTACCTGGGCACGTCACGTGGTGCAACTGATCATGCTGTGCGCGTATGCCGCGCCCCTGGTGGCATTGGGATGGGGTCTGTTTGGCATGTATTTCGGTACGGGCACCGAAATTGCCGAGGAAGTTGTTCCGTCCGACCTGGTGTTCTGGGGCAGCCTGCCTTCGTCGCAGCTGTTCGGAATCAACCTGCTTGACCCGTTTGCGGCGCTGCAGTCCATTGCGGCCAGCAAGCAGGTTGCTTCGGCCATGCTGTGGGCGCTGCCCATCCTGATCGTGTTCGCGCTGGTGCGCGGGCGCGCGTTCTGCGGATGGATCTGCCCTGTCAACCTGGTGCTCGAGATCGTCGACTGGCTGCGCGCCAAGGTGGGCCTGCGCGTGTACGAGATGCCCATCCCGCGCTTCGTCAAGCCGATCGCGGCCGTGGCCATCCTGGCGCTTTCGGCCATCACCTGCATTCCCCTCTACGAGGCGATCAACCCCATCGGCGCCCTGAACCGCGCGGTGCTGTTCGGCTCGACGCTGGGCGTGTGGACGCTTGTCGCCATCGTGGTCGTCGAGCTGTTCTTCGGCCACCGCGTGTGGTGCCGTTCGATCTGCCCGCTAGGCGGCATGTACCAGGTGCTGGGCACCGTGGGCCTGCTCAGCGTGAAGATCGACCACGACGCGTGCATCAACTGCGACCACTGCAAGCACGTGTGCATCTGCGATCCCGCGATCCTGGACGATGCGGTTGCGGGCTCTGCCGACAAGGTGGCTTCGGGCGACTGCATGCTCTGCGGCGCCTGCGTGGACACCTGTCCCACCAAGGCCCTCAAGATCGGCCCCGCCACCCCCGGCCTCAAAATCTGAACAGGGGTCAGGCCCCTGTTCAAAACCAGCCCGGGCCCGCTTTGGCGGGCCCGGGTTTTGCATGCCATGGAGCGGGCGACGGGAATCGAACCCGCGTTGTAAGCTTGGGAAGCTCAAGTTCTACCATTGAACCACGCCCGCGTGGCTGTTCATGGTAACACAGTTACGGATG
>CACXFZ010000064.1 GCA_902767025.1 uncultured Coriobacteriaceae bacterium | reverse complement strand
TTCTGCGGCATGTATCCCACGGTCACCTGGTCTTTCGTGCGCTCGCCGGAAACGGAAATGGTTCCGCTCGAGATGCCCGCCGTTCCCGCCAGCGCGCGCAGCAACGTGCTCTTGCCGCTGCCGTTCGACCCGATCAGCGCGTAGAGCACGCCCGCATCGAGCGTCAGGGAATCGACCGAGAGCACCGTGCGGTCCTCGTAGGTCTTCGTCAGGCTATCGATATGCACCTGGAAGCGCGCGCTCATCGGTCATCGCCTCCCGTGGCATCCGTATCTTGCGTGGCAGCGCCGGTTGCAGGCGGGTCGTCCTTCGGCATGCTGCCGCCCAGCCTGCCTCCGCGCGACAGGCGGCGCACGCCCTTCTGCCGAAACGGCGTGGTGCGCTCCTGCAGCGTCAGGGCCACCGAGTTGATGATGAACGAGATGGCGAGCAGCACGATGCCCAAGGCGATGGCGTATTCGAAATGCCCCATGTTCGTCTCAAGCATGATGGCGGTGGTCATCACGCGCGTCTTGTACTGGACGTTGCCGCCCACCAGCATGACGGCGCCCACTTCGCCGATCGAGCGGCCGAACGCCACGAACACGATGGAGAGCAGCGGTGCGCGGCATTCGTAGAGCAGGGCCAGCAGCTCCTGGCGCAGCGACAGCCCCATGCCGTGGGCCGTTTCGTGCACCTGCGGGGCCACGTTGGCGATGGCGGTCGCGGCCAGGCCGCAGACGATGGGGGTGATCAGCACCACCTGCGCTGTGACCATGGCCTGCAGGGTGTAGAGCAAGCGCAGGCTGCCCAGCGGGCCCGAGCGCGACAGGATGAAGAACACGATCAGGCCGGCAAGCACGGGCGGCAAGCCCATCAGCGTGTTCAGGATGCGCATGACGATGCGCTTGCCGGGGAAGCGGTACAGGCCCACGACGATGCCCAGGGGGATGCCGATGCAAATCGAGATGCCGGTGGAAAGCACGGACATCTGCAAGGTCAGCAGAACGATTTGCGACAGCTCGCTGCCCGGGGTGAACAGCAGGCCGAATGCTTGAGCGAGTTCTTCCATAACGAGTAAAAAAAGAGGGGCCGCGCAGGGCAGCCCCTCGTTCGTGCCAGTGTTACATCAAGTAGAACAGCGGCTCGCCGTACTCTTCGACGCCGTAGTCGGCAATCATCTTCTTGGCTTCGTCGCCGGTCATCCACTCGATGAAGGCGTTCGCGCCGTCGATGTTGGTGTCGGGCCACTTCTCGGGGCTGACGGCGATCATGGAGTAGGTGTTCTTCATGTCGTCGCTTTCAGCCAGCAGGATGGTCAGGGAGTTCTTCGCGTCGTTGGACAGGAAGGTGCCCTTGTCGGTCAGGGTGTAACCCATGCGCTCGGCGGTCTGCGTCAGCGTGGCGCCCATGCCCGAACCGGCGTTCACGTACCAGTCCTGGCCTTCGGGGGTGATGCCGGCGGCCTCCCAGATCTGGAGCTCCTTCTTGTTCGTGCCCGAGTCGTCGCCGCGGGACACGAAGGTCTGGCCCGCTTCGGCGATCTTCTGGAAGGCTTCGGCGGCCGTGGCGCAGTTGGCGATGCCAGCCGGGTCGTCCGCGGGGCCGACGATCACGAAGAAGTTGTACATGAACGGAACGCGCTCAACGCCATAGCCGGCGGCGATGAACTCTTCCTCGCTCGCCTTGGCATGCACGAGCAGCGCGTCGGCGTCGCCCGTCTCGCCCTTCTTGATGGCCGCGCCCGTGCCGGCCGAGGTCACCTCGAGGGTGTAGCCCGTCGCCTTCTCGAAGGCAGGCTGCAGGTAGGGCAGCAGACCCGAGTCGTTCACCGACGTGGTGGTGGAAAGACGCACGACGGGGTTCTCGGGGGCCTCCTTCTTGGCGGAGCTGGATGCGCTCGAGGACGACTTGCTTGCCGAGCTCGATGCGGCGGAACTGGCAGCAGCGCTCGATGCAGCAGAGCTGTCAGCGGAACTCGACGAGCTCGACGAGCTGCTTGCGCAACCCACGGCGAACAGGCCGAGCAGGGCAGCCACTGCTGCCACGATAAGGAATTTCAGGCTCTTCTTCATACTATCCCTCTCTCTTTGGTGGAGACGGCGCCTGTTGCGCCGTCAACAACAAGAACAGGGTAGACCTACCTGCGTTGTTTGAAAATCGTTCTCAAACGAGACTAATGCCCCACCACCACGCCAAAAGCCGGGAGGCAGGTGATTTGACCGATGGCTGCGTGCGGCATGCGCCACAAGGTCCCCCTCCCGGCTCGGTTTCTGGTTCGTAGTTGCTTCTTGGGAATAATGCGGTATCATGCCGCAAGGAAATGCGACCGCTTTTCTGCATCTTGGCGGTGCGTCATTTCGTTCTGCGGCCTTGCGAACAGGCTTCTTCTTGCCCCTTTGCGGGGTGTTTCTGCGCAATCGAATACAGGTTGGTCTTTGTCGAGCCACGGCGCCGTGCTTGCTGTGCGCGCGGTTGTGCGATGACCCTTTGACCCTGCCTGCGCTCGATGCCGTGGAGATGGGGGTTTGCTCGGCGGGTGCCGTGTGAACTGTCAACGATAGGGAAGGAAAGGTAAAGCGAGTATGAAAAAGGCAATCGTATCAATGGCGGCCGGAGCGCTTCTGGCCTTCGGCCTCGCGGGATGCGCCGCACAGGAGTCTGCAAGCAGTGCAAGCTCTGCCGCGTCCAGCGCGTCGGCCAGCGCATCGGCAAGCGCGTCGAGCGCGTCGGCTTCGAGCAAGGCCTCGAGTGCATCGGCAAGCGCGTCGTCTGCAGCCAAGGCCGAGGCCAAGGAGCAGAGCGGCACCGTCACCACCAAGATCGACATGACCGGCTACGAGGCCGGCAAGGACGTGCGCGTGTGGGTGCCCGTCGCCACCGACAACGATTACCAGACCATCAAGGACGTCAAGGTCGATGGCGGCAGCGCTGCAGCCAAGGCCGAGATCACCGAAGATGCCCTGGGCAACAAGATGGCCTACATCGAGTGGGCCGCCGACGCCGACCCGGCCGTCCGTACTGCCAGCGTGTCGTTCCATGCCGACCGCACCGAAGCGGTGCGTCCCGAGCTGGTCGAGAAGGGCGACGTGCCCGCCGACATCGCCAAGGAGTACCTGGGCAGCTCGGCCATGGTTCGCGTGGACGATCCCGAGGTCGTCAAGCTCGCCGAGTCCATCACGGCCGGCAAGGACACCATCCTGGACAAGGCGCAGGCCGTCTACGACTGGGTCTACGAGAACATGAACCGCGACAACGACGTCATCGGCTGCGGCGACGGCGACGTGTGCCGCCTGATCACGCCGGAAGTCCTGTCCGGCAAGTGCACCGACATCAACT
>CACXFZ010000063.1 GCA_902767025.1 uncultured Coriobacteriaceae bacterium | reverse complement strand
CGGTATCTATCGAACCGACACGATCATTCTGGCGCGCATCGACCCCGGCTCCAAGCATGTCACGTTGATATCGATGCCGCGCGATACTCAGGTCGATCTGGGCGAGTACGGCACGCAGAAGCTCAATGCAGCGTTTGCCTTTGGTGGCAAGGACTTGGCCATCGATGCGGTGTCTAAGATCGCCGGCGTTCCCATTTCCCACTACGTGTTGGTGGATATGGACGGGCTGGCGAAGGTGGTTGACACGCTGGGTGGCATCGAGGTGAACGTGCCCATTCCCATCGACGACTGGGAAGCCGAAGGCAGCTTAGACGCCGGCTTGCAAACACTCGATGGTGCGCAGGCGCTGGTGTTCTGTCGTTCGCGCACGCCCTTCGAGGAATATGGTAGTGGTGATGGCTACCGCACTGCCAACCAGCGCATCGTGCTGCAGGCCATTGCCGACAAGATGCTAGCAAGTGGGCCGTTGACACAGGTGGCAACGGTGTCGTCCTTTGCCAGTTCGGTGACCACCGACCTTTCGCTTTTGGATTGCATTCGTCTGGCGCAAGTGTTCCGCGGTTCCGACGCAGGCAGTGCCATCTACACCGGAACCATGCCCACCGTGTCGTCTTACGAGGACGACCTGTGGTACGAAATCATCGATGAAGAGGCGTGGACTCAGATGATGAAGCGCGTGGATGCCGGCTTGCCCCCCAGCGAGGAAAGCATCGTCGACGACGCCACAGGCACGGTGTTCGCTAATTCGGGCGATCAAGCTGCATCGGGAAGTTCGGTTGAAGTGCCCGCTGCGGTTTCGCGGGTAGACAGCATATCGGTGCGCAATGGCGCGGGGGTTGCCGGTGTTGCCACCACTGCTGCCGACGCGCTCAAAGATGCGGGCTTCAACGTGGTGGATTCAGGCAATGCCGATACGTTCGACTATCCCTACACCGTGGTTATTTACGATGATCCCTCCAAGGCGACCAAGGCCCAAGAAATCGCCAATGCGCTCGGGGCAGGGGTGTTTCTCAACGATGGCACCTATGCGTTTGAAGCCGACTTCTTGGTAGTAGTGGGCAAAGACTACGTATACTAATCTCGACCTATCTAAACCCCAGGGGATAGGTCGAGTTACCTTCTTCGACCCTCGATCACGACCTATCATTGCCCCTGGGATTTAGATAGGTCCTCCCCCGAAGGATTGGAATGAGGCGCAGTTGCGCCTGTTCGCTGGCGCTCTACTTGTGGTAGGGCTCGCCTTTATTGATTTTGCATGCCCGATAGATTTGTTCGAGTAGCACAACGCGCGCTAGGTTGTGGGGAAGCGTGATGGGTCCGAAGCTGAGCGCTTCGTGGGCGCGTGCGGAAACGCTCGTAGCCACGCCATCACTGCCGCCTATGACGAAGGCTACGCGCGAAACGCCCGACAACGCCCACGTGTCAAGCTTGGCAGCCAGCTGCTCGCTGGAAGTGGGCTTGCCGTTGATGGCGAGCAACACCACGTGCGCTGCACCCATCGAGTCGAGGGCGGTTAGCACGGCGTCTGCCTCGCGCTCAAGCGAGCTATCCGGTACTTCGCGCACCGCCACTTTGGCGTAGCCGCCTAGGCGCTTCAAATATTCAGCGCAGGCGTCTTTCCAAAAGCGCTCTTTCAGCTTGCCTACGGCTATGACATCGATATGCAGCATAGATACCCTGGCGTGAAGCGGGGCCCGTCGAAGCGCAGCCCGCTAGTCTTGTTCGTAGATTTCCGTTTCGGTTACGCACGTGCTCTTGATGGTGCCCACCAGCTCTTGCAGGCAATCGATGACGTGCGGGCGAATGTCGCCACCTACGAGCACGTACATGATCGAATCGCCCACATGCAGTCGGCCCTCTGCCAGCCACACGCGCACATAAGAAATACCGGGCATGGTCAGCGCCTGCGCAACTGCGTTGTCCACGCCTGTGGCATCGTAGGAAAAATCGATGGCGGCAACCGCAGGCAGGCCTTGGGCGCCTTCGCGCACTTGCGCCTTCGGCGTGATGCGCACTACGCCGTTGTGTGTAAGGAACATGCCGCATGCGGCAGCCTTCGGATCGGCCTTTGCTTCGGCCAGCCACTGGTCCATCGACGGTTCACGTACTTCGTCAAGCTCGCTCATGGCAGTTCCTTCCTGTGACCAATCACATCGCAGGTTTCATCGTAGCACAGTCGCCGTGGTGCTACGGCTCCTGCGTTTTGTTGCGCAACACAACGTCCAAACGCCTTGATACGGTACTGGTAGCCGGGTGGGGCGTGTGCAGCCTGGGTCCGGTGTGCGGATATTGCTATGCGGGCGCAAGCCTGCTGATGAAAGGAGGAACGATGGGTAGGGAACGAGTATCGTGGGTGTTGACATTCTTGCTGGCGCTGCTGCTGGCGTTTGCGTTTGTGGCACTGCCACGCGCGTTAGCCGGTGAGCCCACACAAGAGCAAAAGATTCAGCAAAACGAGCTGTCGCAACAAGACGAATCGGCAGTTGCCGTTCAGTCTGGTGACGAATCTAAGGAGCCAGGACACGCGGACGGACCCGAAGGCATTATGGCAGATTCGGACGATCTAGAAGCATCCGAAGTGCCTGCAAAGCCCGAAGCAACAGAAGAGATGGTTACAGAGCCACTCGGGGAAAGCAGCGCTATCGCGTCTAGCCAGCAGGAAGGCGAAGGCGTCGAGGCGCAAGACGAGGATCAGGCACAACCCGCTGAGCAGGATGAAGAGACGATGGCGCAAGACGAAGACTTGGCGGAGGAGGCACAAGAGGCCCTTGCTGCCGATGCTGCAGGCGACGCATCATGGAAGCGCCTGGATGGAAAGACTGCATTGGACACCATGCAGTCCATTCTTCGGGTAGGCTGGGAAAACAATAGCTGCAACACCGTGATCGTTGCCACCATTGACAGCTTCTACGACTCGCTGTCGGCATCGGGTTTGGCGGGCGTGTATCGATGCCCCATTCTGCAAACGAACCCGTCTTCTTTATCAAAGCAAACCCGTGCTGAAATCAAACGGCTCGGGGCAACGCGTGTGATTATCGCAGGCGGCCCCAAGGCTGTGCTCCCTCGCGTGGAGTCGCAGCTGCGTTCTATGGGCTTGCAAGTAGAACGTGTGTGGGGCCAAAACGCGGTGGGAACTTCTATTGCCATTTGGCAACATGGCCTGGGTTACTGGGGCAGCGACGCCATCATTGCCACGTCGGTGACGTATCAAGATGCGCTTTCGATTAGTCCGTACGCGTATGCCAAGAAGGCCCCTGTGATCTTGACCGATTTCGCCACGTGCGCCTTGACGCAGGAAGGCATGGAAGCCGTTACTCGTGCTAATCGCGCTATCATCTGCGGTGGTCCGGCGGCTGTGTCCACAGACGTTGACGACTACCAGCTCAGGGGCATGAACGTTGTCCGCCTGTGGGGCCAAACCGCCATCGAGACATCGGCGCGCATTGCCCAGTGGTGCACGGGGCAGGGATTGAGTGCCAACAACGTGGGCGTGGCAACAGCCGATGGCTATTACGATGCCCTTTCGGCTTCGGCGTTTTGCGGAAAACTCAACAGCGTTCTGGTGTTGGTGGCCAATAAAGATTCGGCGACCATTCGCGATTTTGTAAGTCCGTGGTATCGATCCATCAGTGTGGGTTGGGTGTTCGGCGGCAAGGTTGCCATAGCCGACTTGACGTATCGTCAGCTTGAAACTGTCACGTCGCGTGCGTATCAGACAACACGTCCGAAGCACCGATACGAAGTGGTGAACGAGTCGCTTTCCTGGACCGAAGCCGAAGCCGCAGCGCGGGCCCGGGGAGGTCATCTGGTTACCATCAACAACGCCGCCGAGCAGAACCTTGTGGCGGCCCTGTTGGACAACCAGAGCCGCAGTTTCTACTGGATTGGTCTAACGCGCGCCAACGCATCCCGCACCTTCGTGTGGTCGTATGGTCAATCCGACTACCGTGCATGGGCCGAAGGTGAGCCTAATGACACCATGCACGAGCCAGGTGGCGAAAACTACGTGGGAATGTGGTGCAGCAGCCATTCTCGGGAAAAGGGTCTGTGGAACGACTTCATTAACAATGGGCGCAGAACCGATGGTAGCTGTGGATATATTGTTGAGTATGAATAACAGGTAGAACACCGCATGTGCAAAGCGCGAACGGGCGGCTGGCAAAGCTGTCCGTTCGCGTGCTTGCCTGGGTGCAGGGTGTCTTTAGGTTGGAATAAAATAGGCCCTGGCGCAGCTGATTTGTGTAAGGAGCGGCAATGTATTGCCCACAGTGCGGAAAAGAGCTTCCCGCGACCGCAAAGTTTTGCGGTGGATGCGGCACGCAGATAGAGCTTTCGCAGGACAAAACAGCAGTACACGACTTGGAGGGCGCAGCGCCCGTCGATACGAACGAGCAGACAGCACAGACCCGTTCGGGCAAGCGCAACTGGCTCGTGTGGGTAATGGCAGCCGTGGGGTTCGTGGCTGCTTTGGCTGCGGCGATGGCGGTGGTTACCTGTACGCAGATGGGGCCCACGAGCAAGTCTCACGCTCATCCGGTGAAGATGACCATCGTGGCACCCAACTACGACGAAGCAACCGACAGCAAGATTGCGTTGAACGTGAACGGTACCACCACGGCGGGAGACGCTGTTTCGCGCGTGGTGTACGTGTATCCTTCCCAGGCAGTAATCGAGCTCGAACCCGGCACCTACCAGGTGCAGCCCGCGGCAAGTCCGCTTACGGCCAGCGGCTCGTTCTATGTCATTCCCGATCCCGTAAGCATTCAGGTGCCCGAAAGCGGCGGTAGCGCAGGGTCTAGCCAGCCGGCATCGGAGGTGGGCGCAAGTTCCAGTTCTGCAGTCTCTGGCTCTACCAACTCCAGTCCTGCCAGCTCCAGCTCTGCCAGCTCCACCAACTCCAGTCCTGCAGGTTCCAGCGCGAGCAGCTCCAGCTCCGCCAGCTCCAGTGCGAGTGCTTCCAGCTCCGGTAATTCCAGCGAAAGCAGCTCTGGCGCAAGTAGCTCCAGCTCTGTCAGCTCCAGCGATCAGTCTGGCGAAGCTGCACCCACACTCACCATCGAGCTTCCTCTAATGCCGCCGGAAGATGTCACCGATGAAATGGTGGACCAAGCACGCAAGGCAGCCATCGAATCTGGCTACGACGAAGCACAAGCCGACCAGGCTGTGGGAACCGTGAAGGAAAAGCGCGAGCAGGCGGCCTTCAACCCCTACGATTACTACTTGCCGGTGCTGCGCGAGTACGCTGCGGCCGATGTGAGCGGCTCATCGTCAAGCACCTACGTGAACCCCGAGGCTGTGGGGGCCAAAAGGTACCAGAACGCGGTGCCGTTCTCGTACGCGCTCGTGGACATCGCCAGCGACGGCAAACCGGAGCTGCTCATTGCCATGAAGTACCCAAGTGCGGGCAACGGCAACGGCACGTCGGGCGCGTCCTCTACGTATCGCCTCTATGATATGTATGGTATCGAAAACGACCAGCCCAAGCGTATCCTCGACCCGTATTCTCTGGGGTATAGGCGCACCGTTTGGCTATGCGATGACGGATCCATCTCCGAATCCGGAAGCAGCGGGTATGCTACAGGAAGCCAGGCGTATTATCGCTTGCCCGCAGACTCTTGCACGCTCGAGCTGCTCGATAGCGTCATGTGGGACCATGGTGCCTATGTATATACCGATTCGTCGGGTGTGCCGCGCAGCATTGCGGGCGATGAAGCCCCCGCCATCTATGCCAAGTACGGCAACCCGCGTGAAGATTTGGAATGGCATTTCGTGTCCGAGGCCGAAAGTCTAGCGGCTATATCTGGCTCAGCGGGTGTGCAGCAGACGAACGTACCCGAACCCGAAGCATCCCGCTCCTCTCTCGTCGTTCCCGACGGTATCTATTTCGTCTCGAACACTCCCGACAAGGTCAAGAACCTGGTATTCACCGAGAGCGCCCTATCGTTTGAGGCATCGATGCAGGACAGTTCGGATGCTTATACGGGCATGCGCGACTGGTATTTCCCCTTAACCGAGCAGACCGTGTATTGGAAGGGTGGCGGCGCGCATGGAGGAGAGCCGGGCACCTTCGCCGAAATACAGGAGATGGCTTACCGCCAAAACGGCTTGGGGTTGTATGTTACCGTCCAAGACGGCGTGGCAATCAGGGTGAACCTGGCAAGCTAAACGCTT
>CACXFZ010000062.1 GCA_902767025.1 uncultured Coriobacteriaceae bacterium | reverse complement strand
TGGTGGAGCATAGGGGGATCGAACCCCTGACCTCATGGCTGCCAGCCATGCGCTCTCCCAGCTGAGCTAATGCCCCGAAAAGTGCGTGAATCATAGTAGCAGACTCGGGCGCGGGGTCAAGCCCGATATGCCGATATCTCCACAAAGCGCTTTATAATGGCTTCACAACAATCGCGCCAAGGAGAGCCATATGACCATCCACAGCATCGATGCCGCGTCGTATCCTGCGATCGACGGCTCCTTGCCATCCGAGCAGCTGTTCTCGCTCATCCAATCCATGCCCGTGGGCGTGTTCTCGTATCAGGTGGATTCCGACAATCGCTTCACGTTCGTCAGCCAGGGCCTGCTGGACATGCTGGGGTATACCGAAGAAGAGTTCCTGGACATGTGCGACGGGCGTTTTCCGATGATGGTTCACGGACCCGATCGCTCGCGTGTCATTCAGGCCATCGACGACAACATTCTGGGCGGGAAGGGCGTGCCGGTCCGCTACCGCATCCAACGCAAAGACGGGAGTCTGGTGTGGGTGCAAGACCAGGGGCGCTTCGTCCAGGCCTCGGACGGCCATACCGACGTGCTGGTGGCCGTGACCGACGTTACCGAAGAGGTCAGGGCCCATCAGGCGCTCCAGGAACTTGCCAACGGAACGCCTGCCGGGTTGATCACGATGCGCAAGGTGGGGGATGCCGTCACGATCGAGGGCTTCAACCGCGCCACACAGCGCTATCTGGGCGTCGAGGAAGACGAGCTGATGGGCCGCCCTGCCGAAGAGTGGTTCCACAGCTTCGTGGACCCGGATGATTTCGCCATGGTCACCATGATGCTCGACGAGCTGTTTGGCCCGAAGCTGCAGGCCGAATGCACGTACCGGGTGCGCGACGCCCATGGGGAATGGCGCTGGATGAATTACCGGGGACGTACGTTTCCGCAGGCCGATGGCTCGCTGGTGGCATACGGCGTGCATGTGGACCGTACCGAGCGGCAGCAGGTGACAGAGCGCTTGCGCGAGCAGCAGCAGATGTACCAGGCTGCCGTGGACACGGCCCAGGTGCTCATCTGGGAGTTCCACCCCGACACCATGCGCCTGACGCTGGCGGCAAGCCCCTATGCCGTCGAGTGCACGCGGCGCCTGGGACTGCCCATGGTTTTCGACAACATGCCCGAAGGCTTGCTGCCGTTTGTCGACGAGCAGAGCCGTGAACAGATCGAAGCGATGTTTGCCGCCGTTGCCCGCGGCGAAGTGATATCAGAGGCGTTTCTTCGGTCCAAGGCGCAGCCGGGGGCCCCGTCTTTCTCGTTCCGCGTGACCAGCGTCATGATCTACGACAGCGTGGGTGCCCCGGTCAAGATATGCGGAACGGCGCAGGACGTGTCCAAGCAGTGGGTGGCCGCCGACGAATACCGCCAGCAGCACGCCCATTTCAGCGCCGAGCACGGTTCGGACCTGATAGCAAAATCGTGGGCGAACCTAACGCGCAACGAGATCGTCGAGTACGTGCCGTTCACGTCGGGTGCGCTCGGCATCGAGGAAGGCATGCCGTTCGACGAGGCGTACGGCAAGTACGCCGATTACGTCACGTCGCGCAAGGACCGTCAAGAGGTGAAGGAGCTTCTCAAGCGCGAGAATCTGGTGCAGGCCTACGGCGAGGGCCGCATGACCTTCGCGTGGGAATTCCAGCGTTCGCGCGGCGAGAAGGCCTCGATGTGGGTGATGTTGCAGGTCCATCTGTTCCAGCATCCCGAAACGGGCGACATAGAGTGCTTCCTGTACGGCTACGACCATACCGAACAGCACCTGGAAGCCCAGATGGTCCAGCGCATGTCCGAAATCGGGTACGACTACATGGGGGTGATCAATCCCGAAAGCCAGCAGTTCCTGTTCTACCGCAGCGGAACCATGGGCGACCAGGCGGGGCGCCTCGAGATGTCTTACGACGAAGCGATCGCATTGGGCCAGCAGGGCGTTTCCGAAGAAGAGCTGCAAGAGGGGCTTCAGAAGGCGCGCCTCGACGTGGTGCTGGCCGAGCTCGAGAAGTCCGGCCGCTACGAATTCACCTATAGCGCCGTCGACGCCGAGGGGAGGACGCGACGCAAGCTCAACCAGTACCTGTTCCTCGACGATGCCCACCAGAGCATCTTCTACGTGCAAAGCGACATCACCGAGCAGCACGAAGAAGAGCAAGAGCGCATCAGGCAGCTCGACGAAGAGCAGCGTGCCCACCGGCGCACCAGCGACCTGATGCAGAAGATTCTGAACACCACGCCCACGGCCATTTTCTGGAAAGACGCCGGCTTGCGCTTCCAGGGGGCGAACGCGGCGTTTCTGCGCTTCCTGGGCATAGAATCGGTCGACGACCTGGTCGGGCATACGCGAGGCGAGCTGGGTTTGCCGACGTTGTACGAAGGCCATGCCAAAGACGAGCAGCGCGCTCTAGACGAGGGTGCGAGCACCAACCGCGTTTCCGGCATGTACGCCCCTGCCAACGGGCCCGTGCGCAGCGTGGCGATCAGCACGTCGCCGTTCACGCAGGACGGCAAGGTCGTCGGGCTGGTGGGCAGTTTCGAAGACGTCACCGACGAAGTTGAGCATGCCCATGAGATTCGCCGGCTGAACGCCGACCTGCAGGTGGCGCTTGCCGAGGCCGAGCATGCAACCCAGGCCGAGCAGACATTCCTGTCGAACATGAGCCACGACATGCGCACGCCGCTCAACGGCATCGTGGGATTCACGCGCATGGCGCTGGCAACGGACGACGCGGCCAAGCGCCAGGAGTTCCTGGAGAAGATCGATTACTCGGGCAAGATGCTGCTGGCCATGGTCAACGACGTTCTGGACATGTCCAAGATCGCCAGCGGGCGCATGGAGCTGCTGCCCCAGCCCGTTGCCGCCAAGGATCTTCTCGATGCCATCATCGACATGGTGCAGGTGATGGCGCAGGGCAAGGACATCGACTTGCAATCCCATATCGAGCTTGGCGACGACGTGTGCTTCGACATCGACAAGCTGCGCGTCCAGCAAGTGCTGCTCAACGTCATGAGCAATGCGGTGAAGTACACCAAGCCGGGCGGTCACGTCCGCTGCGACTTCCGCCTGTTGGACAAGCCCGAACGGGGATGCAACACGCTAATCGTCATCGGCGATGACGGCATCGGCATGAGCAAGGAATTCCAGGAGCACATGTTCGAGCCGTTCACCGAGGAAAACCGCGGCTTCGAATCGTCGAGCACGCAGGGCACTGGCTTGGGCCTGTCCATCGTCAAGCAGATCGTCGACTTGATGGGCGGCTTCGTCGTCGTGGAAAGCGAAGTCAACGTGGGAACCACGTTCAGCATCTACCTGCCCATGCCGGTGGTGGAGGCCCAGGGTCCTGCGGCGCAGCAGCCGGACCTTAAACCCGCCTCCTCGGAGGGCAGGCATGTGATGGTGTTCGAAGACAACGACTTGAACGCCGAGATCTCGCGCGCCATCCTGGCCGACCACGGCGTGAGCGCCTACCGCGTGCATGACGGCGAGGAAGGCTACCGGGTCTTTGCGGAATCGGCCATCGGCGAGTTCGACGCGCTGATCGTGGACATGCGCATGCCGAAGATGGGAGGCCTCGAGGCCGCGCGTGCAATCCGCGCACTCGACCGTCCCGATGCCGCCACCGTGCCCATCATCGCGATGACGGCAGACGCGTTCGCCGACGACGTGCAGGCATGCTTGGACGCCGGCATGGACGCCCACATCTCCAAGCCCATAGACCCCGCCGTGCTGATGGGCGAGCTCGCAAGGCTGTGGGGCTAGCCCAATCGGCCTGGCGGCTTTCGGCGTTCGCGGGAAGCGCGGCAAAAGGAAAGGGCAGCATGGCGCTGCCCTTGGTGCCTTGCATGTTGGCAGGGGCTACTTCTGCTCGATGGCCTCGATGATCGCATCGAGTGCGCCCGCCACGTCGTATTCCTCGATCTTGCCCGCGTCGCACAGGCGCGCGAAGTCGGGGTCCAAGGGAAGGGTGGCGTAAGCGGGGATCTGGTAGGTCGCGGCCACCTGCTCGCCTTCGGGTTCGCCGAAGATGTGGTGCTTCTGCCCGCAGTCGGGGCAGGTGAAGTACGCCATGTTCTCCACCAGGCCCAGCACGTCCACGTTCATCTGCTTGGCGAGGTTCACCGCCTTGCCCACGATCATCGCCACCAGCTCCTGCGGGGCGGACACCGTGACGATGCCGTCGATCGGCAGGCTCTGGAACACGGTCAGGAGCACGTCGGACGTTCCCGGGGGCATGTCGACGAACAGGTAGTCGAGCTCGCCCCAGTTGACCTCGTTGAAGAACTGGCGAACCGTGTTGGAGACCACCGGGCCGCGCCAGGCTACGGGCATGTCCTCTTCGGGCAGCAGCAGGTTGGTGGAAATGGTCTTGATGCCCGAGGTCGACTGGGCGGGCAGGATGCCGTTTTCGTCCGCTGCCAGGGGGTTGTGGATGCCGAACGCCTTCGGGATGGAGGGTCCGGTGACGTCGGCGTCCAGGATGCCCACCGCATACCCACGGCGGTGCATCTCGCATGCCAGCAGGCTGGTGACCAGGCTCTTGCCCACGCCGCCCTTGCCCGAAACCACGCCGATGACGTGCTTGATGCTCGACACGCTGTTGGGCTCGAGCGTGGTCGGTGCCGGCGCGCTTGCGTGCCCGCAACCCGCCGACAGCGCTGCTTTCTCCTCTTCGGTGAGTGGTGCTTGTTCTTGTGCCATAGTTGAAACTTCCTTCTCGTCGTCGGTTAACGCGCACATGGTAGCACATGGGGCACGTCGCGCCGCGTCGTTTGCGTGGTCGGTTGTTTGGGTGGCGTCAAGGCGCGGGCCTTGGCGGATGGGCCGGCAGGGGAAGTGGCGCAGCTCTCGCGGGAACCGCGGAACTAGGCTATGCTAGGCACACGCGAAGAAAGGGGCGGACATGCGTGTTGAACGAGTGTCGAGCAAGGGCAGCCAGGTGCTGTTGCGCGCAGTGGCGACGGCCGACGAATTCGACGAGGCGGCGCGACAGGGCGTGCGCGCGTTTCTGCTGGCGGCGGACGCTCCCGTTCCGGCAGACGACCAGCTCGATACCATCCTGTCCCAGATCATGGGGTCGCAGGCCGACATTCCTGCGGCAAAGCGCGACTTCGCGGCCAACTACCTGGTGCCGCGCGCGGTCAGCCAGGAATCCATCATGCCCGTGTGCTCGCCCGACTTCGAAGTCGAGGGCAGCCCCGAGCAAGGGGGCGAATTCGTCGTCGAGATCAGGGTGTTCCCCAAGCCGTCGCTGGAGCTTGCGTCCTACGAGCCGGTGGACATCACCGTGCAGGCACCGCGCGTCTCCGAAGAAGAGATCGATGCGCGTGTGCGCGAACTGGTGCGCCAGTTCGGCCCCGGCGCCGACGATGCCGCCCAGGTCGACGATGCGTGGGTGCGCGACAACATCCCCGACCCGCAGATCGACACGGTGGAAGGCATGCGCGAGGCGCTGCGCAAGGCGGGCGAGCAGTACAAGCTGGCCGAATTCGAGCAGTACAAGGTGGCG
>CACXFZ010000061.1 GCA_902767025.1 uncultured Coriobacteriaceae bacterium | reverse complement strand
ACTTCGACCGGCTCGTCTTCTACTGTTTCGATCAAGCGTTGCGCGCGCTGAAGCGCATCCAGCAGCGGCGTGGACCCGCCGCCCTTCTCGACGTCGATGCAGCGGGCGGCCAGCTCGGCCGACGAGGTGAAGGGCACGACCACCCGCGCATGCACGCCCCCGTACCCGACCACGGCCACGCGCGTGCGCTCGACGTAGGCGTTGCCCAGCAGCGACATCACGCATCCTTTGACCAATCCCAGCCTGCCCGATGCCACCATCGAGCCGCTCGTGTCGACGACGAACAGGATGTTTCTTCTGCCCCGACCCGCTATCTTGCGGTAGCGCACATGCTCGGCTGCGATGCCCGCACCCGTGTCCTGGCCGGCCAAAAGCTGCGCCATCACGCTGCCCACGACATGGACTTGCCCGGATTGCGGGTCTTGCGTGTAGCCGATGCAGCGCCCTCCTTGGACGTGCTTGCCCTTGACGCCCTGCCGCGCGCGGATGGCGCGGTCGACCCGGCTTTGCTGCGGCTCGATGGGCTTGGCCTTGAACTCTTCGGTTTGCACCTGGACTTGGGGCAACGCCACCACGCGCGCTGCCCCTAGGCTTTTTTTGCTTCGCCTTGCTCGCTGGCGCCAGAGGCCTCTTCTGCGCGCTTCACCACGGTCTGGAACGCCTTGCCCAACGTGTCCTCGTCGAGCACGGCCTCCTCGAAGGGCAACCGCTTCATGCGGTGCGCGAGCACGAAGCCCGCCGCAGCGCGCACGTCGTCCTGTTCTACGCAGGTACGTCCCTGCAGCGCCGCCCAGGCCCGAGCCGTGCGCATCATCGTCAGGTCCGCGCGGTACCCGTCCACAACGACCTCGTTGCACAGCCCCGCTGCCAGGCGCGCCATGGTCTCGGGATAGTTCACCAAGGAATAGCTCTCGCGCGCCTCGGCGATCTGGGCGGCAAGCGCCCGCTCCTGTTCGGCGTACTGCGCGCAGAATGCCTGCGGATCTTCCTCGAAGGCAACGTGGCGGCGAACCAGTTCCAACCGCTCGTCGGGGGTGAGGCTTCCGCTCACGTGCACCGACAGCCCGAACCGGTCGAGCAGTTGCGGGCGCAGCGTGCCCTCTTCGGGGTTCATCGTGCCCACGAGCACGAAGCGCGCGGGATACGAGCGAGACACGCCCTCGCGCTCGATGTGGCACACGCCGGTGGCGGCCGCATCGAGCAGAATGTCGACGATGTGGTCTTCGAGCAGGTTGATCTCGTCCACGTAGAGGATCTGCCCGTCCGCCTCGGCAAGCACGCCGGGAACGAACTCCCGCTCGCCGCTTGCCATCAGCGCGCCCACGTTCAACGTGCCCACCACGCGGTCCTCGGTGGCGTTCAGCGGCAGCTCCACCACGCGCGAACCGGAATCCATCAATCCGGGCAGGGCGCGCACGGCCGTGGTCTTGGCCGTCCCCCGTTCGCCCAGGATGAGCACGCCGCCGATGGCGGGCTGCACCGCCACCAGGCACAGCGCGGTCTTCATCTGGTCCTGGCCGACGATGGCGGTGAAGGGATACGAAAGCCTGGTTGCGTGTTCCATGGCTCCCCCTACACGATGGTTTTGCCGAACACCGCGGCGATCTGGCGCAGGTCGGCCACCAGCTCGCGGAACTGCGGCAGCGTCAGCTGCTGGGCGGCGTCTGATTTGGCATGCTGCGGGTCGGGATGCACTTCGACCATCAGGCTGTCGCAACCAGCGGCGATGGCGGCACGCGCCAGCGACGGCACCAGGTCTCGCACGCCGGCCGGATGGCTCACGTCCACGCATATCGGCAGCATGCTCTGCTTGTGCACCAGCGGCACGGCGGCGATGTCGAGAGTGAACCTCGTGGCCGTCTCGAAGGTGCGCAGGCCCCGCTCGCACAGCACGACGTTGTCGTTGCCGTCCTGGGTGAGGTAGTCGGCCGCCGCGAGCCATTCGGCTATCGTGGAGGCCAGGCCACGCTTGTACAGCACCATCTTGCGCGACTGGGCCGTGGCCTTGCCGATGGTCGCGAGCAGGCTGTAGTTCTGGCAGTTGCGCGCACCCACCTGCAGGCCGTCGGCGTATTCGTGCACCATCGGGCAATGAGCGCTGTCCATCACTTCGGTGAGCGTCTTGAGCCCGTAGGCCTCGCCCGCCCGCGCCATGATCTGCAGGCCCTGCTCGCCCAGGCCTTGGAACGAATGCGGGTTGGTGCGCGGCTTGAACGCGCCGCCGCGGATCCACGTGAGGCCTTCGTCGGCGATGCACTGGGCGACCTCGTCGAACTGCTCCTGGCTCTCCACGCTGCACGGCCCCGCGAACAGCGTGATGGTGTCGCCGCGCGTGCCGTAGTAGGGAAGGTCGGAAATGCCCTTCAAGGGGGATGGCTTCAGCTCTGACATCTAAGCCGGCACCTCCTTGGACACCTTCAGGATGACGGCGTATATCTCGCGCAGGTTGTCGGAATAGAGCGGGCCCTGGTTTTCCGCCAGCAGCGCATCGACGATCTGCTCTTCGCGCTTGGCATCGAACAGCCCCATGTGCATGCTGGGCTTGAGGGCGCGGATGGCCAGCGCATGCGTTTGGCGCTCGTTGAGCAGCGCGACGATCTGCTTGTCCAGGGCGTCGATGGCTTCGCGATGCTGCTCGATCTCGCGCAGGTTCTTGTCGTCAGTCATGGGCTCTCCTTCGCATTTGGCCCATAGTACCAAATGCAAGCCGCCGCCCCGGCAACTCCACGCCTTCGCCGCGTTCTCATCGCGCCATGAGCGAGTGCCTGTCCACTTCTTCGAACGTTATCGAAAAGCGTTCGCATCGGTCTTTCACGTACTGGTATGCATCGAGGTATTCGTCTTGCGTCATGGCAAGCTCCGAGCCCAACGACAGTTTCCTGGAACCGTCTTGCAGGCGCATCCACATGAACCTCTCTTGCGGCAGAACCCGCATCCCCGACAAATGCGGGTCCGTCATCTTGATGCGCTTCACCTCGTCGAAGCGAAGCGTCTCACCATCCAGCTCTATGCCGTTTTGCGAGAAGCAGATGTGGGATGGTACGGGTTTGTGCTTGGCAAGCAGGTACAGGGAATAGGTGCCCAGAAACGCCAGGCCGACCGCGCCGAGCACCATTGCCAACAAGGCCAGAAGGTCCACGATGCCCGAACCAGGTTGCACTGCAGCATCGGCTAGCGCGAAGTTTGCGATGCCGACCAGCAGGCAGAGCGCCAATATCCCGGCGACCACCCCGTATGCCCGCAAGCCGCCCGTTAGTTTGAAGTTGTCCTTGATAAGCACCACCGGATATTAACCGAAGCTAGAATGCGCTAGCCCAGTCTTCTCATAAGCTACAAGCAGCTTCGTGGCCTGACCGCGTAAGGCGAGCATGAAGCAGCAAAAGAGGAGTAAGGAATGGCAGAAGCGATCGGAGCAAAAGCAGGAATTGCGGCGATAGCATGCGCCGCTGCCCTTGCTTCCAACCTCAAGAATAAGCAGCATCCAGCATCGATAGCGACCCCTGAGCACCAGAGAGGT
>CACXFZ010000060.1 GCA_902767025.1 uncultured Coriobacteriaceae bacterium | reverse complement strand
TCCGTGTCTTCCACCTCGACGGCGAATTGCCAGGTGAAGGGATGGGCCGCACCCTGGCTCTTCCTGCCGATGTCCGCCTGTCGCCGTACCTCGGAGGGCGACAGCATGTCGCGCTTTGCCATCTTCTTGCGCAGGATTGGCGAATGCGTGAGGAAGTCGTGGTAGAACCTCGTAAGCGTGTCGATGTCGGGCTTGGGCTCGCAGGTCTCGCAGATGGCGCCGAGCATCACCGCCTGCGCCAAATTCAGCTTGAGAACGTCGCCTTCACCATACTCGGGTAGCTTCGCCATCTCTCGATGGTAGACCGCACGCGCCCGCCTGTAGAACGCACGTGGATCCTCTACATCCAAGATGGGCAGGGTCTCCAACATCGAGCGCCTCAGGAACACCCAGCTTGCGGATATGACGAGACCTTCGTTCATATTGACGGCGGCACGTGGCTACGCGTGCTTATAGCCCGTGCAGACGGCCATGATCATGCAGAACGCTGTGGCTAACGCCCAAAACTTGTGCTTTTTCACGGCAAGGATCCTTTCCTATTGCAACTCATATGGCCTGCCAGAGTCCAAGCTCAGGCCGATGGTGGTGGCGTTGTGCAGAAGACTTGAGGCCTGAGGTGTCACGATTCCCGCGATTCCCGCAACGAGATACGCCGAGTTCAAGCCCATCACTTGGAAAAACGTGCGATCCATGCGCTCGGAAAAGCTTCGTGAGAGCTTCACAAGCGCAACAATCGAAGACAAATCGCCGTCGGAAAGCGTTATGTCGGCAACTTCCTTTGCAATGGCCGTTCCTTGACCCATGGCGATGCCGACATCCGCGACCGCAAGTGCGGGCGCATCGTTCACGCCATCCCCGACGACCATGACCTTGCACCCCTGGGCTTTCAGCTCTTTTACAAACGCATGCTTGTCCTCGGGAAGCAAATCCGCCTTGAACTCGGTGAGGCCCGCTTCGGCGGCAATGCGGGCGGCCGTGCGCGCGTTGTCACCTGTCAGCATGACAATGCGGCCGAAGCCCAGCTCGCGAAGTTGCCGTACGGCGTCGGCCACGCCTTCCTTCAACGGGTCCTCCACGCCGATGGCACCGACGAGCTTCCCACCAACCGCCAGGTATAACGGCGACAGGCCTTCGAGTTCGTGGTCTATACGCGCCTTTTGGCGCGCATTCATGGCGACCCCCTCGTCTTCCACGACGAAATGCTCCGACCCGATGACTACGCGTTGGCCTTCGAGCGTCGACGCGATACCGTGTGCGACGATGTACTCCACATCGCCATGCAATGCGCGATGCCCAAGACCGCGCTCAGCAGCCGCATTTACAACGGCCCGCGCAACGGGATGCGGGAAATGCTCCTCCAAACATGCAGCGAAGCGGAGGACCTCTCGCTGGGGCCAACCTTTGCTGCCCACGACCTTCGCTACGCGCGGCGTTGCCTCGGTGAGCGTGCCCGTCTTGTCGAATACGATTGTATCGGCATCGCATACGGCATCGAAGTACTTCGAGCCCTTTACCGTGAAACCCGCCTGCGCCGACTGGCGCATGGCAGACAGCACGGCGATGGAGCCTGTCAGCTTCAACCCGCACGAGTAGTCGACCATGAGCGCCGCCGAAGTTTTCACAATGGAACGCGTCACACATGCAACAATGCCGGCAAGTAGGAAGTTCCACGGCACGATGCGCGAGGCCAACTTCTCACGATGCCTCTGCCGGGCAGATTGGTATTGCGCTGCCCCTTCCACGAGCGACACGATTGAGCGCAGGCGAGTCTGCCCTGGATCGGCCTTCACGCGCACAAGGACCTCGCCTTCCTCCACCGAGGTTCCAGCGAACACATCGTCTCCAACCGTGCGCTCCACGGCGAGCGGCTCGCCCGTGAGCGAAGCCTGGTTGACCATTGCAATCCCCGACTCGACGACGCCATCCACTGCGATGGGCATGCCCATGCGGACGGCAATGAGGTCACCTTGACGAAGATCTGCGACGTCGACCCTCATCTCGACATCGCCTTGAACGAGCTGCGCCGTTTCGCCGACATTCAAGAGGGCATCGATGAGCGCCCCTTGGGAGCGAGCCTCGGTGTATTCCTCCAACGTTTCGCCAAGATCGAGCAAGAACATGGTTTCGCCAGCAGTCTTCGCATCGAGCTGAACGAGCGACAAGGCAATAGCCGATGCATCGAGCACCGGCACGTCAAGCCGTGCCCTCGCCAACGAACGTCCGGCATGTCGTGCAAACGGAACGAATCGAATCGCATTAATCACCAAGGCAAGCAGCTTTGGCAAAAACCATCGCCTGGCAAGATAGGTTCCAACAAGCCAGGCGATATCCAACAGAAGATTGCCTGGCCGAACGACTGACAAGCACAAACGGCTCTCTCGAGCGCGCTCAACGTCAAGGCGGCCGATAGACGCTAACCGTTCGAGGACAAGCGAGCGGTTCTCGTCAGTTGCCACGTAAACGATTGCCACCGATCCAATGCGCGAATAGACTTGCGAGGACTCGATGTATGAACAGGCATCGAGCAGCGCGATCAGCGGCCCAACGTCTGGTTCGGGAACCGGACCCGCAAGCTTCACGCGCATGCGGCCGGGAAACTCCCGTTCTATGGCGAATTCCATGATGAGGTCTTTCCGAAAAACGTTTACTTCGCGTCTGCCTTTTCAGCGGCATCCCTATCAGAAGAGGCAAGGTAGCTCGCCTCTGCCTTGATATCGTCGTATTCGGCCTTGGCTTGCTCCACCAGGTCCCGATACTCGCCTCTAGCCCTCATCCCCTGGGCCATCGCGTGGACGTAACCCTTGCGAGCCGTATCGCTCGTTGCCGCTTTCACGCCCGCCGCGCCTAGCAGGAACCCGAGCCCTGTGAACAACGCGTACTTCGTCCCTTTTTCCATGTTGTTTCCCCTTTCAGAAAACATCTTTGAATAACGAGGTCAACTTGCTAATCCCATGTTGCAACTAGGTTCTGTCGCCCTCCTCTCACTTTGCCGCATATACAGCCGCCCCTCCCAAATCACAAACTCCATTGAGCGCTTGACGACTGCAGTGCGCGCATGTGCGCGAACACGCCGTCTTCGCGTGAGAGTAACTCTGCCGGCGACCCTTTTTCCACGACTCTGCCTTCGGAGAGCACGACGATCTTGTCTGCGTTTTCGACGGTGCGCATACGGTGCGCGATGACCAACACGGTCTTGCCAGCCAGTAGCCGCGAAAGCGCGCTCTGCACTTTCGTCTCGTTTTCCACGTCGAGCGATGCAGTCGCCTCGTCAAGAAGCACGATGGGCGCGTCCTTGAGCAGCGCGCGGGCGATGGATATGCGCTGGCGCTCGCCACCAGAAAGCTTCGCTCCGTTCTCGCCGATGGGCGTGGCATAGCCCTGGGGAAGTTTGCTGACGAATTCGTCGCAGTTGGCCGCTGCAGCAGCGGCAAGAACCTCTGCATCCGTTGCACCGAACTTGCCAAGGCGAATGTTCTCCATCACCGTGTCGTCGAACAGCGTCACGTCTTGGAACACCATCGAGTAGTCGCCGAGCAGCACCTCGGGGTCAACCGTGGAAATGTTCACGCCGCCCACCTCGATGGCGCCCTGCGAAACGTCCCAGAGCCGCGCGGCGAGGCGCGTGCAGGTGCTCTTGCCCGACCCCGACGGCCCGACGAGCGCCGTAACCTCACCTTCCTTCGCCGTGAATCTCACGCCATCGAGCACCCGCTCGTCGTCATAGGCGAAGCTGACGTCCTTGAAGACGACGTCGTGGCCGTCAGGCGAGAATTCCATCGCGCCCTCAGCCGTTGGCGTGTCGTAAATCTCCATCAGGCGCTGGGCCGAAACTTCGGAGAGGAACACCTCTGCAATCAGCGCCAACGACTGGTCAAACGGCGCATAGATACGCGTGATGACCAGCAGGAACATGAACAGCAACATGAAGTCGACCTGACCGGACAAGATGAGGCTGGCTCCCACGAGAATCGTCGTGGCGACACCGAGGCGCATGATGACGCTCGCGCCGTTCACGAAAAGCCCCGTGACGAATTCGCTCTTGATTTTCATCCGCTCGCACGCATCGATCCTGGCGTTCAAATCGTCGAGGTAACGCTGCTCCTGGTTCGTCGCATGGATTTCGCGGATATTCTCAAGCGCTTCTTGCATGCCATCGGCCACCGCCAAGGATGCGGCTTTCGTCGTCACGGCGTTACGCTCGGCGATGCGGCGACTGCCGAACAGCAACGCGAAGGCAACGGGCACGCCCCACAGGCACGCCAGCGCCAAGCGCCAGTCCATTGCGAACAGCATGATCGCGATGATTGCCGTTGAGATGTAACCACCATACAAATATCCGAGCACATGCGACCACACGTGTTCCATGCGGTTGACGTCGCCCATGATCGTCTCGGTCAGATCGGCCAGGTCGCGCTTGCTGAAAAAGCCGAGCGGAAGCTTGCGCAAGCGCTCCGCCAAGCCAATGCGCATAGTCTCGACCTCTTCGAACACAAGGCCATACGTATTGACGTATTGCTGGTAATGAGTGATCAGCGACAGGACCAAAAACGCCAGCGTGGCGCCGGCGAACACCGCGATGCTGGGCAGGGGGGTGCCGTCGACGAGAGTTTCCATGAAGCCCATCATCAGGAAGTACAGGATACCCATGCCGGCCATCACGACGAGGTTCACGATGACGGTCCAGAACGTTCCCCTCTTCGTCGTCGCAATGCCCTTGTCAGAGAGTGCGTACTTGCGCTGGAACTTCGCACCGAACATCTAGGCCTCCTTTCCGCAGGAGGTCATAGGTCGCTTTTGACCAGGAACCGTAACTGAGCTTTCGATACGCCAGCTCACGGCCTGGTTGTAGTCGGCCCACATGCGCGAATACAAGCCGCCGGCAGCCACAAGCTCAGCGTGCGTTCCCTGTTCGACAACCCGCCCGGAGTTGAGCACGACGATCTTGTCGGCGCCGACGACGGTTGACAGGCGATGGGCGATCATGATGACCGTGCGGTTCTCCATCAAGCGCGCGAACGCCTTCTGGATGAGCGCTTCGTTCTCGGGATCGGCGAAGGCGGTCGCCTCGTCGAGTACGACGATGGGCGCGTCCTTCAGAATGGCGCGGGCGAGCGCAACGCGCTGCTGTTCGCCACCGGAAAGGTAGGTTCCCGCCGTACCGATAACCGTATCGATTCCATCGGGCAGCTTGGCGATGATGTCGTCGCATTGCGCGGCCGCAAGCGCCGCGAGCACGGCTTCGCGCGAGGCGTCGGGGCGTGCAGCGCGCACGTTTTCGAAGATGGACGCCTTGAACAGCCGGTTGTTCTGGAACACGAATGCAATCTGGTCCATCAACACAGAGGGGTCGATTTGGCGCACATCCACACCTCCGACCTCCACGGCACCCTCGTCCACATCCCAGAAACGCGGGATAAGGCTTGCGGCCGTGGTCTTTCCTCCCCCCGACGGCCCCACAAGCGCCACAGTTTGGCCGGACTCCACCACGAGGGAAACGCCCGAAAGCGCAGGCTGGCTGGACCCTTCATAGGTGAACGTGACATCCTTGAATTCGACGCGATTGCCCTGCGGCTCGACAGGATTGTCTGCCACCGGAAGCTCAGGAGCATCCATCACCTTGCTGATGCGGCCTAACGCCGTGCTGGCAAGCATCATGCCGCTCACTGCGAACATGATCTTCGCCAACGCCGTGGAGATGATGGCGGAAAACACGGCGTAAAACGCGAAATCTGTTACGAAGCCCGCGAAATCGCCCGATTCGAGCGCGCCTGGCGCCAACACGAGCGCGACGGGCACCAAGAACATGAACGCGCCTTCGGTGAACACGAGGTTTATGGTTTGCGGCATGCGACATATTTCGCCCTGGTAATGCCCGGCCTTTTCGCTGTAAGCCCTGATAGCCTCTTTGAACGCTTTGAACGAATGGACGGTCTGCTGAAATACCTTGACCACGGGGACGCCGCGCACATACTCGACGCCGGCTTTGCTCATGTGGTCTTGCGCTGCCTGGTATTCGGCCATGAGGCCCGCGTTCTTGCCTCCCATCATCGAGAACATTGCTGCAACGGAAATGACAGCCGCAAGCAGGCATGCTGCGCCCATTCGCCAGTCGAAGGCGAACATGAGCACGATGACGCCGACGAACATGGCTATGGTGCCAGAAACGTCGGCAAGGTTATGCGCGAGAAGCGTCTCTGTCTCGCCCGCACCTCCATCGAGGCGGTTGCGGATGAGACCACTCGCGTTGTTGTCAAAGTAGCCGAGCGGCGCTTTCATCATGTGCGCCATGCCCTGCTTGCGAATGTTCGACGCGGTGCGGAATGCTGCAAGGTGCGTGCACATCAGCGCGAAGAAATACACGAGTATGCTGCCCACGGCAAATCCGAACGCCATCCATCCATAGGAGACGACGTTCGTTGCCGCCTCCCAATCGGGCGCGACCGCTACCAAATCACGCACCACAAGCCAGATGCAGATATAGGGCGCCATCCCCATGAGCATCGCAATGACCGAGAGGATGCAGCCGAAGATGGTCAGCGCTTTATGGCTGCCGGCGTACTCCATCAGCACGCTTAAGTCGCTTTGCTTTTTCGCTTCTGTTTGAGCCACGCTTCCTTCTTTCAACCAGATGACACGAAAACGCCCCATCCTCTTAGTTAGCACATGCTAACATATAAGTTAGTTCAACCTAACTCCTAATCTGGAAATCAATGCCGGGTAGTGGCGTTGGGTACGCGACCTTTTCGGAAGAGGCAGCACATGACGAAGTTTCGAATCGAACCCGGTTCGGTGCAGGAGACGTTGATTATCCCGCTGTACGGGCGCAAGCTCTGCGCCGAGCTGTTCCCGATGCAGTACCACGACAAGAGCGCTGCGCGCATCTGCGAAAGCCTAGACTACGATTTCTCTGAGCTAGACCGGCAGGCGGAGAGCACGCTGTGGCGCTTCGGCGCACTCGAAGCCGCGATGCGCCAGCTCGACATGCAATGGGAGATCGACGACTACCTCGCCAGCCACCCACGCGCAGCAGTCGTGAACATGGGTTGCGGGCTCGACCAGACGGGACGAGCCTGCGACAACGGCACGTGCGGGATATACAACGTCGACATGCCCGACATCATCGAGGCTCGCAGGCAGCTCTCCCTCGCAGGCGAACGCGAGCTGAACATCGCGAGCAACCTGAACGACTTCGCTTGGATGGATGCGATTGACGGCTCGGACGGTGCCGTCTTCTTCGCCGCTGGCGTGTTCTGCTATCTCACATTCGACCAGGCGCGAGCCCTTACGGCCGAGTTGGCAAGGCGCTTCCCAGGCGGCAGGCTCGTGTTCGACGCCATGGGCAAACTGGGTAAGAAGCTCATGCACCAGACCTTCAAGAACTTCGGTATGGAGAACTACGACAACTGCCTGTTCTTGGAAGACGTCGCCGAAGTCGAGGCGTGGGTTCCCACGGCACGCGTGTCTTCACGGGGTTACATGCTCGGTTACCACGACATGAGCGATCCAGCCGTCACAAAACTGCACCGTTTTCTCGCGCGCCGCTGCGACGACACGGTAAAGATGCGCATCGTGCGCATTGATTTCGCAGGCAAACCCGAATGATCGATTGTCCGCATAAGGAGGAACGAAGTGAAACCTGATTACAAAAACTGGATGCCGAAAGGCATGGTGCTGGGAACGCTTGCCGGTGCGGTTGGCTGCTTCGGTCTTTCAGCAGCGTGCGATTGCGCCGGCTTGATCAAAAACGAAACGTGTAAAACAGCGTTGACGGGCGTCTTCCTGCTCGCCGGAGTCGCTGCGGGCGGTGCTGCACTATGGATGACGGCTCTCTATCGTGCCTTCTCGTATGATGGGAAACGGCAGATGTCAAAGCAAATCATCGAGGGAATTGCAGAGCATGTGCAGCTGCCCGATGGTGGCAAGGGACTCGATGTTGGCTGCGGTAGCGGAGCGCTTGCCATTGCATGTGCAAAGCGCAATCCGCAAGCGTCGTTTATCGGCATCGACCGCTGGGGCAAGGAGTACGCCTCCTTCAACAAGTCGCTATGCGAGAGCAACGCCAAAGCCGAAGGCGTGGACAACGTGAGCTTCGAGAGGGGCGACGCAACGCGCCTCGACTTTCCTGACGAGAGCTTCGACGCGGTGGTGAGCAACTACGTGTACCACAACGTTATGACGAACGACCGCCAAGCGCTTCTCTTGGAGTCGCTCCGAGTGCTGAAAAAAGGCGGCACGTTCGCCATCCACGACATCTTCTCGAGGTCGAAGTACGGCGACATGCAGTCGTTCGTCGAGAAGCTGAAGGACGCTGGCTACGAGCAGATCGAGCTCATCGACACGACCAACGGCCTGTTCATGGCAAAGGGGGAAGCCACCTGGATGGCGCTTTCGGGTTCGGCACTGCTTGTTGGAAAAAAGTGAGCGGGCCTCTGCGAGCAGAAACGATTGCCCTTTTAGCAGTTAGGCAGTATTGGCTGCAAACAAGCGAGGAGATGGCTATGGCACGGAATACGCCCCCCAGGGAAAGTCGGGGCGAGATGAGGGAATCATGCTGACCGCGATCGCCTTGTCCCTCGTCATGATGGCGGGGCTGTTCTTGATGCTCTGGGGTGCCGTGGGGTTCGTGCAGGACAAGCGCCTCTTCTCGTCCGCGCCCAAAGAGGCCCTCGACGTCATCCAGCCGAAGGAGGAGCGTTTCGAGGGGCACATGCGCATATTGTACGAGGACGTATGCCGCGAATACGTCATTGTTCTCAATGGCGAATTAGCAAAGGCCCGAGAAGCTCATTGCAGAAGGGCTATGCGAATCAACGGAGCTAAGTGAAGAAGAAAGCTCCTTCATAAACTAAGCGCCAGAGGTGAGGACAATACATCCCGTTCCGGCGCTTTGCAATGTTAAAGATAGCGGGCTCGCTACTTGATGTCAATAATCACCCCATGCCGGTTTACGAACTGCAACCTACGCAAGCTCTTGAGCTCGGGAGCCCATTTCCTAAGTTCGCGCTCGATGGCGTTATCGGGGATACCCTTCATGCGGCGCGAATCAAAAATGACGTTCTGGGACTGCTTCAATGCATCGCGGAGGGTTCGCTGCACCCTCCTGAGCGAGCTAGCGGTCGGGGCCTTCATCTCCCAGATTTCGCCGTCGATGATGCAGTCTGCGGATGTTGCATGCCTAACATCGCTGCGCTTGACGAACTCGACATCCTTGCCGATAGCCGTGTACGACTGTGCGGTTTTCAGCTCATGGGGCCAGACGTTGGCGCCGGACTGGATGATTATCTTTCCTTGCTTTCTTCCCATTCATGCCATTATACGTCTTCCCAACCTAAGCGCTGGCTCTAGAACCCTACGGCATCCAAGTAGTTAGCACCATCCGCTTCGTCTGCAACCTCAGGGTAGACCTGCTCCCCATCCAAGAGAATAAGACGGACTTGATCCAGCTCCGATTGGGCAATGACGAGAGTGGAGGTGCTCCTCGCCTTCTGGACCCCGGCATCCTCCGAGCAAAGGCTGGGAGGTGCATCCAGGATGCGCTCAAGCCAAAACCCGTCCCCATTGCGCACGAAGCGCTCGATGATGCCACGAACACGGTCAATCGTGTTGCGGGTCTCGCTGCCGCCAGGATGTTCTATGGTGCTGCCGCTCCCAACGTATTCCGGAATCCTGTGCGACTCGATCCTGCCATCCTTGTAGTAAACACGTGCCTCCATGATGTCCTTTAACCCCAAAAGTATACCTGTAGCCCGAAAAAATGAAGGACTCTAACAAGATGGGGGCCATCGAGCTTGTTGGACATTCGGCTGTCGACGCAGGCTTGTAGCCAACTATTAGCCAACTATTTGATAAGAGAACAAACAGGTCAGAGACTTTTATGCCTCTGACCTGGTCTTTCTGGTCGCGGGGGCCGGATTCGAACCGACGACCTTCGGGTTATGAGCCCGACGAGCTACCAGACTGCTCCACCCCGCACTATGTCAATGCGCCCGGCTTGGCTCGCCTGCCGAGCGAAACATTAT
>CACXFZ010000059.1 GCA_902767025.1 uncultured Coriobacteriaceae bacterium | reverse complement strand
GCAGCAGCGGCCAACCCGCCAGGTTCCGCCAGGCAGCAGCGCGGCCAGCGTAGCGTCGCCGCGCCCCGCAGGTCCAGGGAACCCGCAACAGCAGTCAACCAGACAGCACCCGCGGGGCGCGCCACGAGATGCAGGTGGTCGAAGAGTCAGCGAAAAGCGCCCTGGTGTGCCAGATTCCCGCGCTCTTCGCGCCGAGCGCACTTGCGTGCGCGATGAGCGCGAAACAAGCGGGAAGATGGCGTGCCAGGGCGCTTTGCAGCGTCGGCCGTCTTAAGTTCGGGCGTTCGGAGAACGTCCGAACTTAAGACACTATGGTCCCGACGTTCTCGCCCTTGAGCACGCGGGCGATGTTGCCGGGGACCGTGAGGTCGAATACGAGCATGGGAAGGTTGTTGTCCATGCACAGGCTGGTGGCCGTGGTGTCCATGACATGGAGCCCCTTGGCGATCACGTCAAGGTAGGTGATCGTGTCGAAGCGCTTGGCCTGGGGGTTCTTGACCGGGTCGTCGTCGTAGATGCCGTCGACCTTGGTGGCTTTCATCAGGCACTCTGCGTTGAGCTCGCAGGCGCGCAGCGCGGCGGTGGTGTCGGTCGTGAAGTAGGGGTTGCCGGTGCCCGCGGCGAAGATGACCACGCGGTCCTTCTCCAGATGGCGGATGGCGCGGCGGCGAATGTAGGTCTCGGCGACCTGCTTCATCTCGATGGCGGACATCACGCGGCAGTCCATGCCGATGCGCTCGAAGCCGTCCTGCAGAGCCAGGGCGTTCATGCAGGTTGCCAGCATGCCGATGTAGTCGGCCTGGCTGCGGTCCATGCCTTCAGCGGAGCCTGCGAGGCCGCGGAAGATGTTGCCGCCACCCACGACGATGGCAACCTCGATGCCGTCGTCGACGATCTGCTTGATCTGCTGTGCAAGGTTGTCGACCATGGCAGGGTCGATGCCGAACCCCTTGTCGCCCATCAGGGCCTCACCCGAAAGCTTCAAAAGTACACGCTTGTATTTGTATTCCGACATCGAACACCCTTTCTCTTCAATGGTGGACATATAGTACCCGAAGAGACAGGGGCGATGCGGGATGGCGCCTTTGCCTGTAAGCAACCAACACAAAAAGATGCGGGCAGGCCCTTGAGCCTGCCCGCATGGTCGTTCGGATGAGCGTGTGGGCTATGCGGCATTGCCCTGCTGGGTGGACCCGCCCGGCGCCCCGTAGCCGAAGTACTCGAGCAAATCGTCCAGGTTGTAGTTGTAGCTTCCGCCGCCGTTGGAGCCGGAGTCGCCATGGGGACTCGATCCGCCGCCGTTGTTGCCGAAGTAGTCGTAGAGCTCTTGCAGGCGCTCGTCTTCCTGCCCGGCCGTGATGGTCGCGTTCTCGTCGGAGCCCAATACCACGTCCACGGTGTTTTCCTGTCCGTCGCGCATGTACGTGAGCGATACCGTGTCGCCGACGCTGTGGGCGCGCACGGCTGCCACCACGTCGCTCGAGGTCTCGATGGTCGCATCGCCCAGCTTGACGATGATGTCGCCCACCTGCAGGCCCGCCTCGGCCGCACCGGAGTTGTCGTACACCTTGCTGATGTAGGCGCCCTTGTCGGCACCGAGCTTGTAGCGCTCGGCCAGCGAGCTGTCGATGGTGGTGGTCGCCACACCCAGCTGGGCATGCGTGGGAACCTTGCCGTCGATGATCTGCTGGGCGATGTTGATGGCGTAGTCGATGGGGATGGCGAAGCCGACACCCGAATAGCTGCCCGAATAAGACTCGATCACTGAGTTGATGCCGATGAGCCTGCCGTTTTCGTCGACCAGCGCACCGCCCGAATTGCCCGGGTTGATGGCCGCGTCGGTCTGGATCATGTTCGCGTAGATCGATGCTGCTTCCGACTGACCGCCGTACGAATAGTTGGACGAGCCCATGACGACGGTGCGGCTCACGGCCGACACGATGCCGGTGGCAACCGACTGCTCGAGGCCGAAGGGGCTGCCCAACGTCATCACCCACTGGCCGGGCTTCAAGTCAGACGAGCTCCCGATCTCGACTGCCGTGAGCGCGTTGGGTGCATTCACCTTGATGACGGCAAGGTCGCTGGCCGGGTCGGTGCCCGCCACTTCGCCTTCGTATTCCTGGCCCTCGACGGTGACCATCACCTTTTCGGCACCTTCGACGACATGGTAGTTGGTAAGGATGTAGCCGTCGGCGCCTATGACCACGCCACTTCCCAGGCCGAGTGCCTGCAGGGAGTTCCCGCCCGAAGACGAGCCGCCATAGCCCCAGAACGATCCGTAGTTGCCCTGGTTGGCGTAGGTGTCGATGGCCGCAATGGACGGAAGCACCTTTTCAGCCACGGCCTCGGCGAGGCTGTCGTCGGTGGTCTTCGCCGCGACCGTCGTCGTCTGGGCGGCACCCAGCGTCGTGGAAGGCTGGCTGACGTTTTCCTGCTTCGCGCCACCACCCCAGGCGTTCGTGATGAAGGAGAGCAGGCCGAACGCCAACGCGGCGCCCAGGAAGCCGAGCAAGAACGTCTTCAAGCCGGCATGGCCCTTCTTCTGCGCCGTTGCCCTGGGCGCCGACTGGGTGGCACGCGCAGAGGCGGAAGCACCCGACGATGCGCGCGTCGCCGACGAACGCGTCTGCGCGGCCGTCTGCTGCTGCGTGTAGGAAGCATAGCCCTCGGTTGCCGGGCGCGTGGTCGCGGGAACGTAGGCCGAAGCCTCCTGGGCCACGGTAGAGGCAGGTGAGGCCGAAGCCTGGCTGCGTGCCGCAGGCGCGACCGGGGCCTGGTTGCGCACGATGCGCTCCGTGCCCGTGGGACCTTCCGAAGCCTGCTCCTGGGCGGAAACGTGCACGTTTGCCGGCTGGACCTGGGTGCTCGCCCCATCGTAGGGACTCGGCTGGGCCTGCGGTTGCTGCGCCTGGGCGCTATGGCGCGCGATGCGCTGGGTATCGGGATACGAAGCGCCGTCCTGGGCGCCGCCCCATTGGCTGTTCAGGTTGTCGTACTCGCTCATACTCTTCTCCAATCTCCACTGCCGCCCGACCTTGTCCAAACATGCACGCATGGACAAGCGGGCTGAAGTCGTGAGCGAGAATATCACGGAGATTGCCCGCAGGGAGCTTTGCCTGACAATGCGTAACGTGGCTGCAAACTGCGACACCAAACGGTTGCCGACTCGGGCAAGTTCTCCGCTTCGCCGACATGCAACGTCCACACATCCTCGATTATCAACAGTTTGGTGTATTTTTCCCAAAACAATCAACGAGATAGTGCCGCATGCCATGTTCTGAGCAGCGGCACAGCAGGGTTGCGGTTACAATACGTTGCATCGGTATTCACCCAGAGAAAGGTGTAACAATGGCAATCTTCGAACGTATCGCCGACATCCTGGCCGCCAACATCAACGACCT
>CACXFZ010000058.1 GCA_902767025.1 uncultured Coriobacteriaceae bacterium | reverse complement strand
TTGCCCCGCTCTCGGGGCCAAGCGCACTTGGGTGCGCGCAGAGCCCCGTAGTAGGGGCAAGGCGGGGTGGCTGGGCGTGCCGCAGCGGCAGCTTCGGCGCTTGGGGGCGTTCTAACAGAACGCCCCCAAGTGCCTAGTACCTGTTGTCGAAGATGCGCCGCGTCTTCTTTTCGGAGCGCGGCAGGTCGCCCAGGGGCACGCCCTTGGGCACGGGGGTCATGTTCAGCTTCGCCTTGAACAGCGCCGCCATCTGCTTCTCCACGCGCTCCAAATCCTCGCCCGTCGCCTCGGTCTCGAAGAACACGGTCATGATGTCGCGTCCCTCCAGGTGGTCGATCATCACCTGGTACTCGCTGGATGCGCCGTCGGTGAAGCGGATGATCTCCTCGATCTGCGCCGGGAAGATGTTCACGCCCTTCACCTTGACCATGTCGTCGGAGCGCCCGAAGATGATGTCGATACGCGGATGCTCGTTGTGCCCGCAGCTGCACGGGCCGGGCACGATGCGCGACAGGTCGTGCGTGCGGAAGCGGATCAGCGGGGCGCCTTCTTTCTGCAGCGTGGTGAGCACGATCTCGCCCTCCTGGCCGTCGGGCACCACTTCCCCGGTGTCGGGGTCGATGATCTCCAGGTAGACGTAGTCGCTCCAGATGTGCATCGCCGAGTCGGCCTGGCAGTTGATGCCGATGCCCGGGCCGTACACCTCGGTGAGCCCGTAGATGTCGTAGAGTTCCACGCCCAGCTCGTCTGCGATGCGGGCGCGCATCTTGTCGCCCCAGCGCTCCGAGCCGATCACGCCCTTGCGCAGCTTGATGTTGTCCTTGATGCCGCGCTTGGCGATCTCTTCGGCCAGCAACAGCGCGTAACTGCTGGTGGCGCACAGCACGGTGCTCTCCAAGTCCTGCATCATCTGCAGCTGCTTGTCGGTGTTGCCCGGACCCATCGGGATGGCCATGGCGCCCAGGCGCTCGGCACCCAGCTGGAAGCCGATGCCGGCCGTCCACAGTCCATAGCCCGGCGTGATGTGGATGCGGTCGCTGGGCGTGATGCCCGCGTACTCGTAGCAGCGCGCGAACTGGATGGCCCAGTCCTCGACGTCTTTCCTGGTGTAGGGGATGATCACGGGCGTGCCGGTCGTGCCCGAACTGCTGTGGATGCGCACGATCTGCTCGGGCGGCACGGCGGCGATTCCCAGCGGATAGGCGTCACGCAGGTCTGACTTGTCGGTAAAGGGCAGCTTCTGGAAGTCCTCCTGCGTGCGCACGTCGGACAGGTCGATGTCGGCGAACTTCTTCGCATAGAACGCCGAGCGCTCCTTGAGCGTGGCGAATTGCGCCTTGATGGTTTCGAGTTGTGCATCGGTCATGGCCATGGCTGCGCCTTTCCTCATCCGCGAATCTTCCTGTGCCATTGTACGCCTTTCGACGAAAAGCGCAGGTGCGGCGCTGCACGGGTTCGCCGCCCAAAGCAAGCGGCGGGCACTCGCGCACCCGCCGCATCGTCGTTGGATGTGTCGCTGGCTAGCTGCCTACGTGCTGCCTGCGGTCTTCGATGAACTTCTTGCCCACCGTGCTGCGCAGCGCGAATGCCACGGCGATGGTGAGCACCAACCCGACGCCCAGGCAGATGATCCAATTCTGCACGAAGCCGGCGAGCAGGAAGCACACGAAGCTCACGCCCGCCACCGTGAGCGCATAGGGCATCTGGGTGGACACGTGCTCGACGTGGTCGACGTTGGCGCCCGCGCTGGCCATGATCGTGGTGTCGGAGATCGGCGAGATGTGGTCGCCGCACACAGCACCGGCCAGCGTGGCCGAGATGCCGATGACCAGCAGCGTGGAATCGGCCGGGAAGGCCGCCACGACGATGGGGATCAGGATGCCGAAGGTGCCCCAGCTGGTGCCCGTCGAGAACGCCAGGAACAGCGCAACCAGGAAGATGATGGCAGGCAGGAAGCTGTACAGCGCCCCCGCGCCTTCCAGGGCGCCTGCAACGAAGACGTCGGCGCCCAGCGCGCTGGTGGCCAGCTTCAGCGTGAGCGCGAAGGTGAGGATGAGAAGCGCCGGAACCATGGCCTT
>CACXFZ010000057.1 GCA_902767025.1 uncultured Coriobacteriaceae bacterium | reverse complement strand
GAGGTTAACCATGGCAATTGAAGCATACTGCGTCAAGTGCAAGGCTAAGAAGGTTATGAAGGACCCGGTCGAGAGCACGACCAAGAACGGCAAGCCCATCACCAAGGGCAAGTGCCCCGACTGCGGAACCACCATCTGCCGCATCGGCGCCGCCAAGTAGCCTTGTCTCACATATGTTTCTCTCGGACGGTCCCCAGGGGCCGTCCGTTTTTTGGCAGGCCTGTCGAGCTGCGCGCCCAACTCGTGCAGGGGGCGGGCGGAAGTATTAGAATATGCGCCATGCGTATTGCAAGACGCGAAAAAAGATTCGATGTGGGAGCCGCCCTGCGTGCAATGGGCTTCGTCTTCCTGTGCATTGTCGTTTTGCTCCTGGTAATGGAGCTCGTCATCGTGGGCGTGCGATTCTTCGTCGGGTAACCAATGTGGCAACGTTTCACACTCTATGACTTCAGGGTCATCGGCCACTACCTGGGCGTGCTGCTCGTGTTCGAGGCGGTGGCCATGGCCGCGCCCGTGCTGGTGGCGCTTATCTTCCAGGAGTGGAACCCGGCGTCGCGCTACCTGCTGGGTGCGGGCATCGCGCTCACGCTGGGCACGGGCCTGCGCATGCTGCGCATCTCGCCCGGCAGGCTGTCGCGCCAGCAGGCCATCGGCGTGACGGGTTTCGCCTGGATCGTGCTTTCGGCCGTGTCGGCCATCCCGCTGGCCATGTCGATGCACTACGACTCGTACCCCAACGCCCTGTTCGACGCCGTGTCCGCGTTCACCACCACCGACGCGAGCGTGCTCGTCGACATCAACCACGTGTCCCATTCTGACAACATGTGGCGCTTCATCATGAACTTCGTCGGCGGCGTGGGCCTGGTCGTGGTGGCCATGTCGTTCGGCATCATGGGCAATTCAACCAGTTCGCTCTATTCGTCGGAAGGCCGCGGCGAGCACGTGCTTCCCAACGTGGTGCAGACGGCGCGCTTCATCTTCCGCTTCGCCATCAGCGTCATCCTGATCGCAACCATCCTGATCGGCACCGTGCTGCTGGTCCTGGGGATGCAGCCCGACCGCGCTTACCTGCACGGCATCTGGCTTGCGATGGCATCGTTCATGACGGCGGGCCTGACGCCCATGGCCACAAGCGTGACGTACTACCACAGCCTTGCCGTCGAGGGCATCCTGATGGTGCTCATGGTGTACGGCGGCATCAACTTCGCCCTGCAAAACGAAATCTGGCACGGCCGCCCGCGCATGTTCCTGCGCGACAACGAAGTGCAGGCGGGCGTGGTCTGGTGGCTGGTCATGCTGCTGGTGTTCATCACGGCGGCGTGCGGCTCGGCCCTGGCCAACGGGCTTCCGGTGCTCATGCGCACCGGGCTGTTCACGTTCGTGTCGGCGGCCACCACCACCGGATTCACGATGTTCACCAGCAACCAGCTGGCGGTGCTCTACCCGTCGGGTGCGGTGCTGGTGCTGGCCCTGGTGATGGCCGTGGGCGCATCGGCCGGCTCCACCGCCGGCGGCATCAAGCTCAACCGCATCGCCATCGTGGTGAAGTCGGCCGTCGAAACGATGCGCAGCACGGTGTCGCCCGACAGCGCGCGCATCGTCACGAACTACAGCCACATCGGCAAGCGACGGCTGGGCGAAGACGAGGTGAAGGCCGCCATGACGGTTCTGATCCTGTTCATATCCACCTACGCCATCGGCGCGCTGGCCGGCATCGCCTACGGATACGACGCCACGTCGGCCATCACGGAAAGCGTGGCGATGGCGTCGAACTCGGGCATGTCCACCGGCATCGTCTCGCCGGTGATGCCCGAAGGCCTGCGCGTGATATACATCCTGGAGATGTGGGCGGGCCGTCTGGAATTCGTGACGCTGCTTGCCCTGGCATGCAAGATCTTCGTGTCGGTCAAGCCGCGCGGCCTGGGAAGAAGAAGGAGGGGCTGATGGGCCCGGCTGGCAACACCAAGCTGCGCCCGGCATGGGCCGTCCTCCGCTTCGCGTGCGCGGCCGTTCTGCTGTGCGGCCTGCTCGCGCCTGCGAAGATGGCCTGGGCCGACGAAGGGGCTTCCAGCTCCGATGCCTCCTCGCAGCAGGAAGTCGACCCGTCCAACCGGATCAACCCGCGGCAAACCCCGGACAACTCGTTTCTGTACGACACCAGCATCGACGAGCTGGTGCAGGCCGATTCGTCGTACCAGGGCAACTACGTGCAGGTCGTGGGCGAGGTTGTGGGCGACAGCCTGGTCGCCGAGGAAGACCCGGGTTGCCACTGGATCACCCTGGAATCGCTGGAGACCGGCTCTTCGAGCTCGATTTCGGTGCTCATCGACGACAAGTACCTGGGCTACATCGACGCGTACGGTCGCTACAACCAGGTGGGCACGAAGCTGCAGGTGCGCGGCACGTTCTACCTGACCTGCCCCAGCCACGAGGGAATCATGGACATCCATGCCGAAAGCGTGCAGCTGGTCGAAAACGGCATAAAGGAGCACGAGCAGTTCGACATCGCAACGTTCATCCCGGGCATCGTGCTGGTTGCATTCGGCATCGCTCTCACGTTCCTGTACAACTACCTGCACGAAAAGGAGCGTTAGACGATGGGGGGCTCCGTCTCGGAAAGCCACGCGCAACAGGGCGCGCGCATGCGCGGGCGCGTGGTGAAGCTCGACCGCGGCCTTCCGCTGGTGTTGCTCGACGACGGGCGCGAAGTGCGCTGCAAGCATGCCATCGCCCTGGTGAAGGGCCAGCAGGTGCGCGCCGTCATCGGAGACGGGGTGGTCGTGCGGGTCGACGACGATGCCGACAACGCGCAGATCGTCGACATCGAAGCGCGCGCGAACCAGTTCGTGCGCAAGGACCCGGCGCAGCGCACGCAGCCCCAGGTGATGGCGGCGAACTTCGACAGCGTGCTGGTGGCCCATCCCCTGGGCGAGCTCAACGTGCGCAGGCTCGAGCGCGAGCTGGTGCTGGCGCACGAGACGGGGGCGCACGTGGGCGTGGTGCTCACGAAATCCGACCTCGTCGACGAGGGGCAGGCCGCCCAGGTGCTCGACCAGGTGAAGGCGCTCGTGGCCCCCGGCGTGAACGTGCTGTCCATCTCCGAGCACGACCCCGCGTCGATCGAGGCCGTGCGCAAGCTCATCCCCGCAGGCCAGGTGGCGGTGCTCATCGGCCGGTCGGGCGTGGGCAAGTCCAGCCTGGTGAACCTGCTCGCCGGCAAGCAGGTGGCCCAGACCACCCCCGTGCGCGAAACCGACGGCAAGGGACGCCACACCACGGTCAGCCGCACGATGGTCGACGTCGCCGGCGGCGGCCAGGTGATCGACATGCCCGGCGTGCGTGGGTTGGGCCTGTGGGAAAGCGACTACGGCATCCAGGCGGCGTTTCCCGACATCGCGCAACTTGCCGGTTCCTGCCGGTTCCGCGACTGCCGTCACGAAGACGAGCCGGGGTGCGCGGTGCTCAAAGCCGTGGACGACGGCACACTCGACCGGGTGCGCCTGGAATCGTACCAGCACCTGGTCCAGGAAAACGAAGAACAGCAGCAGGCGCGCGAGGAAGCCGAACGCGTGCGGTCGCGCACCGGCCATCCGCGTCGCAGGAAGTAAAAGGAGCAGCACATGCCGTACCAGGCACCTGACGGGAACACCTACCGCATCGCCGATGCGCACACGCACATCTACAAGCCGAAGATCGCCGACAAGGCGTCGTCGGCCATCGGCGGGTTCTACCAGGTGGAGATGGACGTGCCCGTGCCCGTGAGCGAGGTCCTGGAGCAGAAGGGAAGCGACATCGGCTGCGAGAACTACCTGGTGTGCAGCGCCGCCACGGTGGTGGAGCAGGTGTCGAGCATCAACGAGTTCATCGCCGGCGAATGCGCCACCCACCCGTCGTTCGTGGGTCTGGGAACCGCCCATCCCGACGTGGCGGACCCCGACGAGCTGGTCGCCCAGCTGCTGGACCTGGGCCTGCAGGGCATCAAGCTGCATCCCGACTTCCAGCACTTCAACATCGACGATGAGCGCATGATGCCCATCTACCGCGCGCTGCAGGAGCACGGGCTGGTGGCGATGTTTCATGTGGGAGACGAGCGCTACGACTTCAGCGCCCCCGAAGGGCTGGCCCGCGTGCTCGAGCAGGTGCCCGGCCTGCGCTGCCACGCGGCCCACTTCGGCTGCTGCCGCATCTGGAAGCGCCGACCGCTGGTGCTGGCGGGCGCGCCCGTGGTATACGACACGTCGAGTATGCTCGCCTGGGCATCCGTCGAAGAGGTGCTCGAACTCATCGACGCGCTGGGCGTGGACAAGCTCATGTGGGGCACCGACTTCCCGATGTGGGATCATGCCCAGGAGCTGGAACGCTTCCTGGCGCTGGGGCTTTCCCCCGAGCAGAACCGCGCCATCCTCTACGACAACTTCGCCGACTTCTACCTGGCACGCTGATGCATAGAAAAGAGGCTGCCGAAGCAGCCTCTTGTGAAGGACCGCAACGGGGAGGGGTTTTAGGGAAGCCCCGTTGCGTCATCTAGGGACAGCTACAATATAGACTTCTTTTAAACAAACCGCAGTATTTATTAAATAGTTTTGGGTTTACTACATACCTCACGCATAACCATTCGCTCAGATGCATCTCATTTGTGTGGCAAACCTTAAAATATGCATTTCAACTGCACATATTCATTTCCATGCAACCGCGGGTTTACAAGATGCGTAACAGGCCAGTTGCGTGTGGCATAATAGGCGCATGCAGCAACAGGCTTGCAGTTTTCGACGCAAAGGAGGCCACTATGGCAGAACTCGACGATCTGAAGAACAAGGCGAAGGAAGTGTTTGACGCCGCCATGCAGCAGCAGGAGAACACGGGCAACGCGATGGGCGACGCTTTCGACAAGTTCATGGAAGACCACGCGGCGGACTTCGATTCGGCTGCCGAGATGGTCGATGGCTTCTTCAACGCCGCTGCCGGAAAGGCCGCAGCCGCTGCCGAGAAGATCGCCAACCAGGACCTGGACGGCGACGGCAAGATCGCGGGCGCAGACGCCGACCCCAACTCCAAGGGCCTGTTCGACATGCTCAAGGAAAAGGCCGAGGAGATCACCGGTCAGGACTTCGACGGTGACGGTGCCGTGGGTGGCGCTGCTGCCGAAGCCGAAGCTGCCGTGGAAGAAGTCGCCGCCGAGGCCGAGGCTGCAGTCGAGGAAGCCCCCGCCGAGGCCGAGGCTGCAGTCGAGGAAGCCCCCGCGGAGGCCGACGAGCAGTAGGCATCCAAGCGCCGTGCGCGCGGGTGGGTGTGTGGACTGTTGAAGGCGTTGCAAGTTCCCTTGCGAACCAGCCTTGCGATGGTATATACTTCCAACTCGTGCTGCAGCGGCAGCAATAGGCCAGCGTGGCTCAGTTGGTAGAGCAACGCACTCGTAATGCGTAGGTCAGCGGTTCGAGTCCGCTCGCTGGCTCCAAAAAGACGCAGGTCGCAGATCAACCTCTGCGGCCTGCTTTTTCATTCCGTCCCATCTGTGCGGACGGCTGAGTGGCTCGGCCTCCTTAACTCCGCTTGGATCGCGCCCGCAAGCCAAACACTTCCTTGACGACCCCCGCGGTTGGAAATCTGAGGTAAAAACCGCAAAGCGGGCAAGAAAACGAGTTTTTGTCATTC
>CACXFZ010000056.1 GCA_902767025.1 uncultured Coriobacteriaceae bacterium | reverse complement strand
CGCGTCGAGCCACGGGGAGATGAGGATGCAGCTGTGGGCGCGCGGCAGGCCCTCCGTGAGCACGTGCTCGCACAGGCCCGCTGCCAGACCGCCACCTGCCGAGTCTCCCATGATCACGATGCGGTCGGCCCCATATGCCTGCACGAGGTCGCTGTACAGCTGCCCGAGCAGGGCATAACTGGTTTCGTAGTTGTGTGCGGGGGCGATGGGATAGAGCGGCACAATCGCGGCGGCGTCGGTGTTCTGGCACACCTGGTCGAGCAGCGTCAGATGGCCCGTGTCGAACTGGTTCACGTACGCGCCGCCGTGCAGGTACAGCACGATGCGCCGGTCGCCCAGGTCCTCGACGGGGGCGCCGGGCTCCATCCCCATCCAGAGCACCTGCATGCCGTTGAAGCCCGCCGATTGGACGGGCGTCTTGACTTCGTAGTCGTCGGGGATAGAGAACTCGGGGTCGATGAACGGCTCGTTGTCCACCAGCTCCACGGGGCGCGTGGCCGAAAGGTCCTGCTCGACGGCGTCCCACTCGACCGGGACCTGGCTGACAACCCGCTGCGTCTTGTCGCGGTACAGCGCGAATTGGTTCTGCTCGTCGGTGGGCAGGGTGTTGGCGTTGATGGTGTCCTCGTCCATGCTGTTCAGGAAGCGCACGTAGGTTTCCTCGTCGTCGGACCACTCCACCATCGGGTGCCACTTCAGCTCGCGGGCGCGGGGATGGCCCTGCTCGTCGACGACGAAGTCGCAGGTGAACATGCCACTGAGCAGCGTGTCGGCCAGCTCCCAGCTGCAGATCAGGTCCGACAGGCCGAAGACCACCGGCGTGATGTTGCCGTTGCGACCCGTGTAGTACTCCACGGGCTGGACGGTGTGGGCATGCGTGCCGATGACCAAATCTACGTCGATGTCGGCGAGCCACTGCGCCCACTGGCGCTGCTCCCCGGTGGGGTTCTCGTCGTATTCCTCGCCCCAGTGCATCGAGACGATCACGCCGTCGGCAACCTTCTTCGCGCGTTCGATGTCGGCGGTCATCAGCTCTTCGTCGAAGAAGCAGTCGTAGTAGTCGTTGGAGGGCACTTCCTCGCCGTTGGCGAAGCGGTTGTCGCCGTAGGTGTAGGCCAGGAAGGCGAAGGTGGTGCCGTTGCGCTCGATCATCTGCACCGTTTCGCGGTCTTGCTCGGAGGTGAAGCTGCCCGCCACGATGAGCTCTGGGAACTGCTTCCACCGCTCGTGGCTGAGCTCGATGCCCGAGTCCTGGAAGTCGTAGATGTGGTTCGTCGCGAAATTGACCAGGTTGAACTTCTGGTCCGAGATGGCCTCGGCAACGGCCACCGGCGAATTGAAGCTGGGGTAATGCGTGGGGGTTTCGCCCCAGGTGTCGCCGAGCGCGAAGACGGTTTCCTGGTTGATGTAGCGCAGGTCGTACTGGCGGATGGCCGGACCGACTTCCTTGTACCAGGGGTTGAAGTCGTATTCCAGATCGCCCACTTCGCCCTTGTTCGCATCGGCAATCTCGAGTGCGCGCTCGGTGGCGATCTGGTCGCCCACGGCGGCAAGCGTGATCTTGTCGCCCGAAGCCGCGCCCACACCGCGGCCATGCACGGTGTACTCGATGCCGTCGGGGGTGGTGCCGCGCACGACGCCGTTGTCGTCCACGGTTTCCGTGCTGCCTTCGAGCTTCTTGGGAACGGGGGCCGACTTCGCCAGCTCGACGAGCTGATCGGTCGTCAGGGAGTCGATGAGGGGACCGGTGGGCTGCGCCTGCGCTTCCTGGGATGCCGCGTCGCCGTTCAGGATGGCCCCGAACGCGTCGGGCATCACCACCAGCACCAGCATGAGCACTGCCGTACCCGCCACAGCGCCCAGGTATGGAAGAACTTTGTTGATCACCGACCTACCCCGTTTCGTTGTACGTACTCGCCGGATTGACAACCGGACCGGACTCCACGCTGTACGCGATGCAACCTTCCCTCTAAGTCGTAATGGTACCACGGCGCCAGGTGCGCCAGGCCTGTAGTGTATACTTCAACAGCAATCGCACGTAATGCCTTCTAAGGAGAACGTATGCTCGCAGGCCTGCTCGCCTACCTGTCTGGCCACAAGGAAGATTTCGCCAACGAGACCATGTTCACAGTTTTCCTGGTCATCTGCGGCGTGCTGTTGGTGATCACCATCGTGGGGTACTGGAAAGTCTTCGAGAAGATGGGCGAACCTGGCTGGAAGGCCATCATCCCGATTTACAGCAACTGGGTCATCTTCCAGCGCTGCGCCGAAGTGCGCCAGGTATTCTGGGTGTACTGCGTCGCCGTCGTCGTCGAAGTCGTGGCCAACTTCGGGATTTTCGGACCGACGTTCAGTCTGGGCATCGAGGACTGGGCCCGCACCATCGCCTGCGGCACCGAGCTGTACATGTTCTTCGAGATGGCCCGCTGCTTCGGCAAGAGCTGGAGAGACGGCATAGGGATGTGGATTCTTGAATTCGTCTACATCCCGCGCCTGGGCTTCGACGCAAGCGAGTACCGCGGTCGCCATTCCTCCACAGGTCATCGCTACCTGATGCCGGGCAGCGCCCCGCAGACGGGCAAGACCTCTGCATCTGGCCAGGCAACCAAGCCCGCAGCAGCAGCATCGGCTCCTGCCCAGGCCCCCGCTCAGGCCCAAGCTCAAACCAAACCCAAGCCCCAGCCCAAGCCCAGGACTGCAGCGCCGCAAGCCAAGCGCCCATCGCAGGCCCCTGCCGCCAAACCCGCATCGCAGGAAGGGAGGCCCGCGCAAGCCCCTGCCGCACCGCAGCAGCGCCCGGCGCAGGAAAGCGCACCCGAGGCAGATCCGCACTCCGACGGGCAGGACGCCCCGGAGTCTCCCGCGGAGCAGTAAGCCTTCCGAACCTTCTGGACGGGCGACAGGCAGTCCGCGCTAGTCGCCGTCTTCCTGGTCGGCGCGCGCCTGCTCGAACTTCGCCTTCATCGTCTGGTTGCCGCGCGTCAGGCGCTTCACGGTCAGGCGCTCGGCCTTGTCGTTTGCCAGGCGCAGGTTGTTCTCGCTTGACAGCAGCGCGTTCTTCGTCTTGGTCAGATGGTCGATGGTCTTGTCGATTTCCTCGATGGCCGTCTGGAACCTGCGGCTGGCCAAATCGTAGTTGCGCGCGAACCCTTCCTTGAACTCCTCGAGCTTGGCCTCGAAGTTGGTGACGTCGATGTCGCGCGTGCGCACCAGCTCGAGCTCGCGCCGGTAGTCCAGCGAGCTGTATGCCATGTTGCGCAGCAGGCCGATGATCGGCAGGAAGAACTGGGGGCGGATGACGTACATCTTCGGATGCTGCGCCACCTCCACGATGCCCGTGTTGTACAGCTCGCTTTGGGGTTCGAGCATGCTCACCAGGATGGCGTACTCGCAACCCTTCTTCTTGCGGTCCTTGTCCAGCTTGTCGAAGAAGTCGGCGTTCTTGTGCTTGGTGGACGTGGTGTCGGATTCGTTCTTCATCTCGAACATGATCGACAGCACCTCCACGCCCGACTCGTCGGTTTCGCGGAAGATGTAGTCGCCCTTCGTGCCTTCCTTCACCTCGTTGTCCTTTTCGAAGTAGGCGCGGGGAAAGGCCATCGCGCGGATCTTGTTGAACTCGTTTTCGCAATGCTGCTCCAGCGACTCGCCCACCATCTTCGTGGACAGCTGCGCCTTCATGTCGCGCAGCCGCTCGATTTCGGCGTCCTTGACCTTGAGCATCTCGTCGCGGACCCGGTCCGCCTGCTCCAGCGCCGCCTCGTGCTCCACCTGCAGGCGCTTCTGCTCGCTTTCCTGGACCTTCAGCTTGCCGGACAGGTCGTCGCACGTGCGCTGCAGTTCCTGCGTGGCGCGCGAGACGGCCAGGTCCTGGGCAGCCTGGCTGGCCTGCCTCTGCGCCTGCAGCTGCTCTTCGAGCTTCGCCACCTTCTCGCGCAGGGCCGCCTGCTGCTCGGCCGCGTGGGCCTCGGCCTCGGTTTGCGCGTTGCGCACGTTCATCTGCGCCTGCTCGGTCAGCGCGTCCAGCTGTGCCTGCAGCTTCTGCACCCGCGCCTGCTCTTCGGCCAGCTGCTGCTGCATCTGTTGGCGCGCTTCGGTTTCGGCGGCCTTCACCGCCTCCTGTCGCACCTGGTCCATCAGCCTCTCGCGCTCGTCGAGCTCTTGCTTGAACTCGCGGTCGCGCACCTGCTTGACGATGTTGGCGTAGTCGGTTGCCTCCAGCGGAAACTCTTTGTGGCAGTGGGGGCAGGTCACGCTCGTGCTCGTTGTCATTCTGCTTCCTTTCCCGCAGGGTCGAACGCATCTGCGGCATCGGATTCCAATTCCATCGCATCCAAGTCGCGCGCATCGCACACCAGCGCCATCAGCTGGCCCCGCACGTCTTCGAGGGCGTAGGGTTCCTCGTCGGGCGCCGGGTAGTCGACGACGATAGGCTGCCCGTCGTCGTCGGGTTGCTCCACGAACACGAACGACAGGCGCACGTCGTCGAAGCCCTGCATCAGCAGCGCGTAGGCGTAGCAAAGCGCCTGGATGCGGTAGGTCTCGCGGCGCTGCTCGTCGGTGGCAAGCGCCGTGCCCGTCTTGTAGTCCACGACCCATGCCGTGCCCGCGCCCGGCTCGTCGTACGCCAGCAGGTCGATGAATCCCTGCAGGACCACCGGTCGCGCGGATGCACCGGGCGCTCCCAGCTGCACCCAGAAGGGATGCTCGGCATGCAGGTGCGCGGCGCGCGTCATGCGCTCGGCGACGGGGCTGGCGATCCAGGACTCCAGTTGGCAATAGGTGTCGGTTCGCTGCGTGCTGTTGAGCCGGTGCAGCGCGGCAATCGCGTCCAAACGCTCGCGCGGGGGCATGCGCAAGGGCTCACCCGGCTCCCAGGCTTGCGCCGCCCACTGCGCCATCGCATGGAACGCCGTGCCCTTTTCGTTGGCGGGAGCAGGGCGCTCGCTGGGATCGTCGTCTGGGCCGTGCACGCCGCCCGCATCCGCAGACGCGTCGTGCGCCACCTCGCCCGCAACCGACTTCAGCGCCGATGCGCTGGTGATTCCCTGCGACCACTGCGCGCGGTAGGCAGTGCGCGGAACCGCGGTGTCGAGCAGCCTCGTCGGCACTGCGAACGAAGCCGCCTGCCCGTCGTCGGCCTGTTCGGACGAGGCAAGCTCGGAGCCGTCCCATACCTCGCCCAAGCGCAGGCAGTCGACGCGCACCGACCATTCGTGCTCGGGCTCGACGCCCTCCCCTTCGCCTTCGGGGATGTCGAACATGGTCTTGACCGCATACACCGCCATCGAGCGGCCGCCTTCCTTGCCGGGCATGTCGAAACCCTGGGGGGCAACGGCCTGCCGGATGGCTTCGGGCGCGCCTTGCGCAACGCCCGACGACGTGTGCTTGAGCACCACGAACAGCGCCTCTTCCGCACGCGTGTAGGCAACGTAGAGCTTGCGCTGCAGCTCGGCCGCATCGCCCCGCTTGTCCAGCTCCTTGAGCGCCTGGGCAAACGACACCGGGTCGGCGCCCTGCAGCATGCCTGCGAGCTGTTCGTCGGTGCACTCCTTCACGCCCGCGCCCACGATGTCACCCGATTTGGCGACGATCGAGCCCTTGTCCGCGTCCTTCGACACGCCCGCATCGAGCGAGACGTAGAGCGCCCGCCCGTGCGACAGGATGCTCAACCTGCCGCGGTTGCCATGCGACGGGTCGGTTTCGGCGACGGCGACGATGGGAAACTGCAGGCCCTTGGAAGCATGGATGGTCATGATGCGCACGAAGTCGTCTCCTTGCGCCGACAGCACGCCCGGAGCCTCCTTGGCCACGTTCAGGCGTGCCGCGAAACCGCGGGCGGCCGACAGCGCCGTGCACGCCTTCTGTTCCTCCACGTCCTTGAGCATGCGCAGCGCCTTCATCGCGTTGCCCACGCAAGCGGCGTTGCCCGCCTCCTGCATCCGCGTGAGCCATCCCGCGTTGGCAAGAACCTGGCCCACCACCTGATGCAACGGCTGCTTGCCCACGCACCAGGCGGCATGGGCCAGCACGCGCAATGCGCTTTGCAGCTGCGGGGAGCACGATGGCAGGCACAGCTCGTCGCCCGCCGCCACCGCTTCGATGGCCGTTTCGAATTCGTCCGAGACGCAGGCCGGCGACCCGTCTCCGGGGATGGAGTAATCGGGCATCAGGTGCATGTAGTCTTCGGCGCTCAGGCAGAAGACATCGCTTGAAAGCACGTCGACCAGGGCCTCCGTGTCCCTCATGTTGCACAGGGCCAGCCCCAGGTTGCGCACCATGCGCGCCTCGCGCGACTCCTTGAACACCGAGCCGCCGGTGATTGCGCAGCGCAGTCCCTGGCGTTGCAGCGCGCGGGCGTACACCTCCGCGTTCGTCATGCTGCCCAGCAACACGACCATCTGCCCCTGTCCATGCCCCGCATCGTGCAGGGCGCGGAATTCCTGGGCAATGGCCGTGGCGGCCGCCTCGCGTCCCAGTGCCGCCATGCCCTGCCCCGTCTGCACCACCTTCAGGTTGATGCGCGGCGGCAGGCCGTCGGGCTGGGCGGCGCCGGAAGCACCCTTGAACTGCTGGATGGGCTTCACGCGCTGCTCGTCGCGGCCGTGCACCAGCTGCAGGAACGAGCTGCCGAACGGTTTTTCGAAGGCCTCCTTGACGAAGGAGAGCACGTCGGTGTGGCTGCGGAAGTTGCGCCCCATGCGCACCACCTTGCCGCCACCGCGCGCCGTTGCGTCGCGCACCTGGCCGACGAAGTCCTCGAACACGGCCAGGTCCGCGCTGCGGAACCGGTAGATGCTCTGCTGGGCATCGCCCACCACGCACAGTTTGCGCGACAGGCCCGACTCGTTCAGGCCGCCCGCCACCAGGTTCACCATGTCCACCTGCTGCAGGTTGGTGTCCTGGAACTCGTCGACCATCACCAGGCCGAACTGCTCGTTGTAGCGCTGGCGGATGGACGCGTGCTGCGGGTCGCGCAGGGCACGCGCCGCCAGGCGGATCAGGTCGTTGAAGTCGACCACGCCTGCCTGCGCCTTCTGCTGCCCGTAGACGTGCAGAACCTGGGGAAGCAGATCCAGCAGCGTGGCCAAATGCGAGCTCGACGATGCGCATTGCTCCTGCTGGGCCAGGCGCGCGCACGAACTGCGCAATGGCTCGTCTTCGCCCAGACGGCACGTCTGGGCCAGGACCTTCATGCGCCCGTCGATCGCCGGGAAGGCCCCTATCACGGCAAGCGCGCCCTGCTCGGCCTGGGCCTGCAGATGCGCGCGCTCGTCGGCGGACAGGTCGTCCTCGCACGCATCGGCAGTCCTGCCCAGCACCCAGGCGAAGGCTTCGTGCATGCCGTCGAGCCACGCATCCAACGTGCTCGACGGCTTCTTGCGCGTGCGGGCGTCTTCCGCAGCCGCACGGTACAGGTCGATCATGCGCTCGACGAAGTCGACGGCGTCGATGTGGTCCACCGGAGGCTGCGCCACGAACAGCTCGCTTGTCGGGGCGTCGTGCTCGCTCGCCTTGCCCGCCAGCTCCGACAGGAAGTCGACCACTTCCGCACGCCGGTACTCGTTGAACAGCGCCGCCACGCGCGCATAGCCGATGCGCTTGGAGGGGTGGTTCAGCACGTGCTCGATGCTCTGCTGCATCAGCGCGCTCGCCTGGTCTTCCGCCAGCAGCGTCGGCGACGGGTCCACGCCCAGCTCGAACGCGTTTTCCTTCAGGATGCGCGCGCACATGCCATGGATGGTGCTGATCCACGCGCCATCGACCTCCAGCGCCTGTTGGCGCAGCCGCGGGTCGTCGTGACGGCTCAGCTCCGCCTTGATGCGCGCCTTCAACTCGCCTGCCGCCTTGTCGGTGTAGGTGATGGCAAGGAGCTGGCTGATGTGCGACACCCCGGAGATGTCGGGGTTGGCCAGCGCGTAGACCACGCGCTGCGTGAGCGTGGCCGTCTTGCCGCTTCCGGCGCCGGCCACCAGCGCGCATGCCTGCCCGTACGAATCGGTGATGCATTCCAGCTGCCTGCTAGTAGGCTGCATGGGACTGCCTCCTTTCGCACGACGCAACCGGGCAGTAGTCGCAGGCCCCGCTCCAGGAAGGAAGCGGGTCGATCCGGCAGGACATCAGCTGCTGCATCTGCTCGCCCACACGCTGTTCGGTCTGCTGCAAAAGGGCGTCGAAGCCCAAGGGCCCCGTGGAGGGCACCGTGCAGAACCGCGGTCTGAACAGCGTGGGGACGGCACCTTGCTCCACTAGGTGCGCGGGGCACGCCCCCGCGACCCGGTTTCCCTTGTTGTACGACACATAGAGCGCACCCTGCACGCTGTTCACGGTCCGGCCGCGCGCCGACGCGAGCACACTCGACTGGGCCTCGTCCAAGCTCGAGCCTTCGATCTGCGCCAGCACGCGTGCGTAGAGCAGCGTCTGAATGCGCGGCGTGGCGGCGATCGCGAGCCCGCCGCCCTCCTTGGCATACGGGCAGTACTCGTCTTTCATGCTGCCCTTGTAGTCGATGACCACCACGTTTCCCTGGGCGTCCATGTCGATGCGGTCGATCGAACCGCCGACCTGGCATCCCGCGTAGTCGAACCCCTTGATCCTGTATTCGAAGGCCACGGGCTCGAAGTTGGGCAGAAACGTCGTTTCGAACGTCAGCCATGCCTCGACGCGCTGCCGCAGGTAGACGATTTCATGCTCTTCGGTGGTTCCCGGCATCAGCGACAGCCGGTTGCCCGGGTCGCCTTCGCGCTGGCTTTCCAGCACCTGGTCGAACACGCCCGGCAGGTCGTGGGCACCGAACATGCACGCGCGGGCCTGCTCGAGGTTGTCCTGCGTGACCTTGCGCCCGAACGCCAGGCAGAAACGCTGGAACACCTCGTGCAGGAAGGTGCCGATTTCGCGCGGGCCGTACTCCTCGTCCAGGCCGGATGCCCGCAGGCGCCGCGCCGCGAACCATTTGTACGGGCAGTCCAGGTACGCCTCGATCTGCGATGCCGAAAGGCGCAGGGGCTGGCCGGGCTCCTGGCGCCCGCCCGGGTAGATGACGAACTCCCCCCAAGCGCCCACGTCGCCCACGCGGGGACGTTCGATGGCCTGCAGGCCCAAGTCGTCGCCGGACGCCCCGGGAAGCACGTTTTGCAGGAAATGCTCTTCGCCGGCCTCGTACATGCCGCGTTGCAGTGCTGCGGGGATGCGGTAGACGTTGTCGATGTCCGCGCCGCTGCTCCTGTCTTCGGGCGTGCGGTAGGCATCCACGAACTCCTCCAGCAGCGCGCTGGGGTACAGAGGGTCGGCCGAAGGGCCGTTCAGGCAGCGCTGGAACACCAGCCGTGTGCGGGGCAGGCGCAGGATCGCCGCCAGCAGGCGTCGCTGCTTCGAGAGCGCGGGCTCGGGACGGTCCACGCCGACGGCGACCAGCAGGGATCCTGCCGCGTCCAGCTTGTCGGCCAGCGGGTAGTCCTCGGTCGTCTGGTCGCACACCACCAGCACGTCGGCGCTTCCCGTGCCCATGCCCGCTGCATCCTGCAGGCGGACGAACGCAATCGAGGGCACGCGCCCACATGCCTGCTCGTCGCTTGCCCAGGAACTGCCGACTTCCACGTGCTGCATGACCGCAGGGATCACAGCCTGCGCATCGACCCCCTGCTGCACGCACGTCTCCAGGGCCTCGGCCAGCGCAGACAGGGCGGCGGCCTGCTCGTTGGCGTACGGCCGGTCGCCCGCTCCGCCCACACGCGCGAAACGCGTGCGCATCGCCTCGAGGGCCGTGAAAGTGGATGCGTCGACCGGTTCGCAGGCAACACGGTGCAGGCAGGCGACCAGCTCGCCGAAAAACGTCATGCCGGCCAGGCGGCCGAGCTCTTCGGCGTGGCCCGCGAGCCGGTCCATGCGCAACGCCGCATCACGCTGCCACACCACGCTTTTCGCCATGTCCAGGTAGCGCGCATGCATGATATCGGACAGCGCGTCCTTGTCCCAGGGCATGCCGTCTTCGCCCGCGCGCAGCATCGTCGCAAACAACACGCCCGTATCCGTTTCGTAAAAGGGCTTGCGCGCCTGCACGGCGCAGGTTATGCCACGCTGCGCGAGCGGAGCTGCCAGGCTTTCGTAGAGCGACAGCGGGTCCGTCCCCGCCACGACGATGCGCGCGTCTGCCTGTTCGCTGCGCGCCTCGTCGACGATCTTCAGCAGAACCTGCGGCAGCGCGTAGGCGCCCGACGGGAAGGCGAAGCGAATGTCCAGAGGTGCGGGTGCCTGCTCGGATGGCCGGTCCCACAAGCCGGGTTCCCAATCCTGCGCAAGCTCCACGTAGTCCGCGCACCGCTCGAAGAACAGGCGCTGCTGGCAGGTCAGGGGCGCTCCCCCAGTTGCATAGACCTTAACCTTGCCGCGCGCGAACACCTGCCCGGCGTTCTTTGCCAGCACGTCGAGCATCTGGCCTTGCTCGCACATGCCCTGGGCGGCCAGCTTGTGCGCATAGGCGTCCACCAGCTGCAGCATCTCCGTTTGGGCAGGGCCGATGCCGCCCACGGCACCCTGCCGCGCCTGGGCCATGGCCTGCTCGAACGCCTCGACGCCCAAGCCCTGCCGCGCAAGCGAGCCCAGGGCACTGGCCAGGTTGGGGGTGGCGGTTACCTGCCGCAGGTCCGCAGCGTCGATGACCGCCTGGGCGATGATGCGCCGTTGCAGCGGGCGCACCAGGCAGCGCCCATCGCCCTGGGCTTCCCACAGGCACGCCACCCACTCGTCGAATGTCAGCGCCCTGTTGCCGAACGCTCCCTGGGGAAAGGAAAGCGCTTGACGGTAGTTGATCGCCTGCGCATGAGCATAGGTGGGGGCCAGCACCACGTCGAAAGACTGCAGCAGCTGCGCGTCTTCTTGCGCAGTGCGGTCCAAGAATCCCTGCACGCTTGCAGGCCTTGTCTGACTTGCTTCGTTCATGTTCCTACTATACGACGAACGCCTGGGGCCTGTACGCCACATCCCAGATTCGCAACACCCCCACCACAAGTGCCCACACGCCCGCCCGCGCGTGCGAAAACTTGCGCCGAACGCGCGCATCGCTGCAAGAGAAACAGGCGAAGACGGCTATACTTTGCGTAACGGTTTTCATATCGGCAGGAGTACCCATGAACACGCTACGTCGACCCGTCCTGACAGCACTGCTCACCATCGCGTTTGCAGTCCTGACCACCTGCTTGGCCACCCCCGCGTTCGCACAAGATGCGCCTGCGCAACAGCCCGAAGGCCCTGCGACGATGCAGGCGCCTGCAGAGGAAGCGCAAGATGCCGCCGTGCCCGATGTCGGCGCTGGCAGCGAACAGGCCGTGGACGAACCCGAGGGACAGGTTTCTGCCGCCCCCGAGGAGCAGGCAACGGCCCTCGAAGCCACCGAGCCCGCCGCGGAGGCGGCTGACGACGACGCAGCGACGGCGGAAGCGCCCAGCGAGGCACAGGACGTCGTCGACGTCGAGAACCCCTCCCCTGCCGACGACGCCGCAGCCACCGCACCCAAGCAGGGCGACACGACGCCGGCCGAGGCGAAGGACGGCGACACCCCCGCCCAAGAGCAGGCGAGTCAGCCGGAGGAAACCGAGGCAGTGGCCGTCCCGGCGTTGAGCGCGCGGGCAAGCCAGGCCATCGCGGCCGCCGCTTCCACGACGCACACGTCCAAGGCAACGCAGGCAGCTGCCAGCGTCGCCGTGAGCGATGGCGTCTACGTCATCTACACGTCGGGCGGCAAGGCCCTGGCCGTGAAGGGCCGCTCGACGGCGGCGGGAGCGCATCTGAACACATCATCCGCCGACCACTCGGCCGCCCAGCGGTTCCGCATCACGGCCGCAGGCACTTCCCAGGGCGAGAAGACCTACCGCATCGTCAGCGTGCTGTCGGGCAAGGCGCTCGAGGCGGGCAGTGCGGGCAAGGCCGCCTGGCAGGCCGCCAGCAGCTCGTCGAAGGCGCAGACCTGGTTCATCCGCCAGGGCCAGGGCACGTTCGTGCAGCTGGTGAACGCGTACACGGCGTTGGCGCTGGATTCGGCCAGCAGCGACGTGTCCACGCAAACAAGCGGCTCGAAGGCATCCCAGCAGTGGCGCCTGTCGGCATGCAAGCCGACCGTACGGGGCGCGCATACCATCACCACCCGCTTGGGCGACAGGACGCAGACGGTGGAAGTGGCCGGCGGCAACACCGAGGCCACCGCGCGCATCCAAACCTACAAGGGCAACGGGACCCTGGCGCAGGACTTCAGCTTCAACTTCGACGACAAGACCGGCTACTACCGCATCGTGAACTACAAGACGGGCATGCTGCTTGACGTGCCCAACGGCAAGGCCAAGGCCGGCGAGCAGATCTGGCAGGTGGCCAACAACGGCACGTTTGCGCAGCTGTGGGACGTGCAGAAGAACGCCAACGGCACGTACAGCATCTATTCGGCGCTTTCGGGCATGGTCCTGGAAGTGCAGGGGTCCAAGACCGCCAACGGCACCAAGATCGTGCAGGCCACGTCCACGGGTGCAGCCCGCCAGCAGTTCAACCTGAACAAGATCACCCCGCGCTTCGCCGGCGGCATCGTCACCCTGCGCAGCGCAGCCGACACGACGCTCGTGGCCGACCTGAAGGACGGCTCGCTGAGCAACGGCGCCAGCTACCAGCTGTTCACGAGCAACAACTCGTTCGCGCAGAAGTTCGGGGCGCTGCGCCAGCCCAACGGGACGTTCGTGCTCATCAACGCGCAATCGGGCCTGCGGCTTTCCGCAGCCGGCAACGGCGGAGCGGTCCAGCAGAAGGCGTCGGGCGCGGCGAATCAGTACTGGAACCTGGTGCCCACCGCCGACGGGCATTTCACGTTCGTGAACGTGGGTACGAAGAAGGCGCTGGGATTCGTCAACAGCGCCACCAAGGGGCGCAACCTTGCGCTGATCGCGGACACGAAGGCCACCGCAGCCAAGTGGAACATCATGGAAGTGGACCTGATGGGAGACGGCTGGGTGACCATCCGTCCCTCGGGCAACACGAAGGCGTCGCTGGACATCCCCTCCAACTACTGGAACCAGGGGGCCAACGCAGCGATGGCCACGTTCTCCGACAAGCTGTCGCAGGTGTTCTATGCCAGCAGCGAGGGACCGGGCATGTACCGCATCACCAACGCGCTGTCGCTGCTCGACGTCAACGTCGCGGGTGCCAGCGCCAGTGCCAACGCGAACGTCAACCAGTACCTGCGCAGCAGCTCCGCCGCCGAGAAGTGGCACATCTCGGTCACCGACGGCGGCATCGTGTTCGACACCGACCTGGGAGCGTTTTCGATGGCCCCCACCAAGGCCGCCGCGGGAGCGAACGTGGCCCTGGCCGGCACCGACTACACCAACGCACGTCGCCGTTTCGTCGTATGGGGGCACGCCGCCGAGAACATGAGCTACTACAACCAGATCCGCGTGCTCGACGCGGTCAAGGGCAACGGATGGAACATCTTCCGCTCGCCCTACGGCCTGTCCGAAGCGTCGGCGAAGCCTTTGCGCGACGCCGTGGCCGCATACAGCAGGATGGGCAACACGCTGGGGTTCGTGATGATCGACCTGAAGACGGGCGCGGGCATCTCGTACAACTGCGAGTCGTTCTTCCGCAGCTCGAGCACCATCAAGGGCCCCTACGTGATGGCGCTGAACAAGTACTATCCCGGATCGAACAGCGGCAACAACCGCGGTCTCATGTACACCACCATCAACACGTCGAGCAACGAAACCTATGCGGCGCTGTTCGCCCAGTACGGACGGTCCCCGCTGGAGACTTTGCTGGGAGAGACCCACGCCTCGCAGTTCAGGTGGAATTCGAACTACGGGTTCTACAGCGCCAACGCCCTGACCAAGATGTGGGTGGGCATGTCCGATTACTTCCTGAACAACACGAGCAGCAACGCCAGCTGGTGCCGCACCACCTACAGCACGAACAACTGGATCACCTCGCGCGGCACCATCGGACATGGGCGGACGGTCTATGCCAAGTCGGGCTGGGAATGGGGCTCGGGCGGCGCGACCCACAACGAAGGGTGCCTGGTCGCCGACAAGAACAACCCGTACGTGATCGGCATACTCACGACGGCGGACAGCAACAACCGCTACTTGATGCAGGGCATCATGAACGCGCTCGACAGGGCGCACAACGAGATGGTCAGACGTTAAGCGCCAAAAGACCCGAGACCGGAAAAGCGGGCAGGTGTCCTGCCCGCTTTTTGCTGCCTGACTGCAGTCGGGTCCATCAAGCCGGATGAGCGCCCCTGCTCGCCTAGCCGGTGACGCTCACCAGCTTGTCGTAGATCGACGCCGGCACAGCTGCGGTTCCGCCGAACACGAATCCGTACTGTATGGCTTTCGCATGCTCTGCGACATATCCATTGATGGCACCTTGGTACTGCGGGCCCGCCAGGACGATGGGGCCGTTGCGCATCCCGCAGAGTGCCGCACCGGTCAGCGCGTCCCAATATCCGTCGATCGTGGCAACGCCCACCACGGAATCGGCCATACCCTGGCTCACGCACCACGAGGCAATTTGAGAGCTGGTCAGGTCGGCCGTGGCTCCCGCCTTGCGGATGATCTGAACGCCCAGCCCTGCCAGCTGGCTGTTCTGCACTGCCGGCGAGATGGCCGCCGTTCCGCCGCAGATGAGCACGCGCTTCACCTTGCCCGACTGGATGGCCGCCTTCAGGGTGGAAAGCGTCTTGGCGTCCAGTTTCACGGCGCCCGAACCGGCAGCCTCGCCCGCCAGGAAGATGGGCATCTTCTGCGCATACGAATAGGGCGACGCCGACAGGGCATCCCAGTAGCCGTTGACCGTGGCGATGATGGCGGTGGTGCCCCAGGTGCCTTCCCTCTTGCCCTGCTCGTAGATTGCCAGGGCCGTGCCCACGGCCGTGTTGCCGTACACGCGCTGCACCTGCGTCACACCGGCGAGCTTGGACACTTCCTGCTTCACGTTTTCGGAAACTGCCGCCGGGCCGCCTGCGATGACCACGCGGCTCGCACCCAGGCGCTTGATTTCGCTTGCCGCCTGCGAGCTCAAGCGAGACGGATCGGTGAGCAGGACCGGGCAGCGGTTCATGCCGGCCAGCCCCGACGCCGAAAGGGCGTCCCAGTAGCCCGACATCGTGGCCAGCACCACCGTCTTGCACGACCCGTCGCCGAAGCCGTTGCACGTTATCTGCTTCATCGTCTGCAGCGCGTCATCGCCCCACAGGCGCACCCACGTGCCCACGTTGACCGAAAACGTGCCGGACAGGTTCGTGCCCTTCAACGTGACCGTGCACGACGTGGTGCCGCGCGCGTTTCCCTTGACGCCTGCCGTGTTCACGCCGGCTATGGACGAATCGCCCACCGCCCAGGTGAACTTGCTTGCATCGTAGGGCACGTTGCCCAGCGTGCGCGAAAAGCTCCCACCGGAAAACGACACCGAAGCGGTGGGAAGCTGCACGGTGGAGCCGACGTTGGTGGACACCATCGCAGGCGTCACGACCACGCCGGTGGCCAGCGATGCGGGCACATCCACGTACATCGTCGAGCTGGCATCCTTGGCGGCCCCGGGAGAGGCAGAGGACGCGTCGGCCGAATAGCACACCGAGATGTAGTACTCGAGCTGACCGTTGTCTCGCGTGGACATGACGGCGATGCCCACGCTCTTGAAGTCCTTGGACGTCAGGTAGCTGTGGTGCCCCGGGTTGTTCTCCAGGTTGTTGAACAGCTGGGCGGCGGGGCTGTACGACTCGTAGGTCTTTTCGATGCTCTCGCCCACGGGGGTCTTCGCCTTCGCAGGGAACGCCGTCAGGTTCTTCTGGCCCGACGGGCGCTCGTAGTCGTAGAGCAGCGTGATCTCGGCGGCGCGCGTGGTGGCGGTCTGCTCCAGGCTGGCATTCCATCCCAGCTTGGGCAGGCCCTTGCTCGAACGCAGCTTGTTGATCAGGTCGTATACCTGGCGCGCCATCGTCTGCTCGTTGCGCACGTGAACGGGTACACCCATCGTCGCAGCCGCATCGGCCTGCTGGGCCTCGAGCAGTTCGGCCTCGAGCGTTTCGTCGGCAGGCTCCGGGGTGGGTTCGGCAGCTTCATCGGCGGCCGGCTCGGACGGTGCGGCTTCAAGCTGCTCGGCAGCAGGGGCGATCTGACCAGCGTCGGGAGCCTTTGCAGAAGAGGGCTCTTCCGCATCCTGCTTCTGGGAGGAAGGCTCGTCTGCGGCATCCGCATCCTGCACCGCCGCAGACGACGATGAGGATTGGGCGCTGCTCGAAGAGGCCTGCCCTTGCTCGTCGGCATATGCGGGCAGCACGAGCCCTGCGCAGCCCAGCGCAAGCGCAATCACGCACGCGGCAACGAGAAGGCGAGACGACCGGACCACTGACTTCATACAAACCCCTTTCACGCTGTTGTTGCGCACCATTATAGGCCACCCGCCACCCGGTCTTTGCCCGCACCGCCACGCAAAAGCGCCCGCTCCTGGGAACGGGCGCTTGGCTGCATGCCTTTCGGCTTGGTTGAAAGAAGCAGGTCTACTTCAGGAACATGCCGATGATGCCGATGACGTCGTCCAGGCCGAAACCGTCGGACAGGTCGATGGCGGACTTGTTGTTCGCACGGCCGCCGTTGAACACGACGCCTGCCAGGTTCGACAGGATGTCGTTGGAAACCGCAGGTTGCTGGGCCTGCTGCGTGGAGCCGCCGCCCAGGAAGCCACCCAGCAGCGACGATGCCAGGGAGTGCACGCTGTTGTCGTTCTGGCCCAGCAGCTTGGAGGCAAGGTCGGGAATCTGCGCGAAGTCGACCTCACGGCCGCTGGCAAGGGCAGTGGTGGCGGTGACCACTTCTGCGGCCTGCTCGCGGCTGACCTCTTCCTGGCCCGTGACTTCCTTCACCGTGGAGTAGGGATGCTCCATGAGGCTGGTCAGAATCTGGGGGTTTTCCGTTACGACGCCGAGAAGCTGTTGGACGATATCCTGGGTTGCCATGTCATGGCCTCCTGTCTCTTGGGGGAATCCCTCCCCATCAAACGTTAGCGATATTCTACCGCTTTTACCCGAAACTGTGGGGGTTTGCGCCCCGCGTTGTAGCACTTCTGTAACCAGGGAGGGCCGAGCGGCGATTCCGGGCAATCCGCGTGCTTGGCAGGCAATTTGCACGGCGCCGTTTGCCCGTTCGCGCGTGCGCACGCAGGCAGGCTGTTACAATGGGTTCACTGTTCCTTTGAGGGAAGTGGGGTTGTGATGTTTTGCACGCATTGCGGAAGTCAACTGTCTGACGACGCCAAGTTCTGCAAACAATGCGGACAGCCCGTGAAGGCGGCCTCGCCAGCACCGGACGCAACTCAGCCCGCAGCCACGCTAGAGCCCTCCCCGCAACCGGCCCCGGCCACCCAACCCGCCAACGCCGCAGGCCCGACTGCCGCAGGCGCCGCAGCCCCCGTGGCCTACGTCCAGCCGCAGGCCCAGCCCGAGCAGCCGGCCCAAAAGAAGAAGATCCCCTTCGCCGCAATGGTGCTCGTGCCCGCCGCAGCCGCATGCCTGCTTGCCGCAGGCATCACGATGCTCGTCTTGAACCCTCCTGCCCCTTCGCCGGACGGCAACACCGCCACGCAGGCGCAGGACAGCGAGGCCGCGCGCGCAGCCGGCGTGTCGGTGAGCCCGTCGGTGATGGTGGACGGCAAAGAAGTGAAGGCCATCGAGCGGCCGCAGATCGTCAAGGTGCTGCCCGAGCCTGCCATGGCCGCCGTGACCCCGACGGTTGCGAGCTACACCGTCGAGCCTGGCCTGGCCAACGTGACCACGACCCAGCAAACCTACGTGCAGGACAACGTGAAATCGCTGCTGAGCGAAAACGGCTTCGCCATAGTCGAGGGCAGCTACTACGAATTCCACGAGGTGTACGAGCGCAACCGCTATGCCTACCGCAGGAACTTCGTGACCACCGATTCTCTGATGCACACCTACCACCTGTACTTCGCGCATTTGCTGAAGAAGGTGGAAACCAACTACCTGTACAACGACCTGGCCGCCCTGAGCACGGCCATGCTCGACGCGAGCGTCGCGCAGTACGACGAGCTGAAGGGCACCGAATGGGAAGGTGCCGCCAAACGCAACGTGGCCTTCTTCGCCGTGGGCGCCAGCCTGCAGGACCCCGCCGTGCAAGCGCCTGCCGACGTGGCCTCCATCGTGAGCACGGAGGTCGCCAACATCAACGCGGCAAGCACGATGACCGAATCTGCCATCACCGGCGAGCCCGAGGACTACACGCAGTACGCCCCGCGCGGCTATTACGAGGAGACCCCCATCCTGCAGGCGTACTTCCGCACGATGATGTGGTACGGGCGCATGAACTTCACGCAGAAGGACGAATCGCTCGACCGCAGCGCGCTGCTGATGACGCTTGCCTTGGACCAGGGCGGCAAGGACACCTGGGAGTCGATCTACGCGCTGACCAGCTTCTTCGCGGGAGCCAGCGACGACTGCGGCTACTACGAGTACCAACCGCTGATCGACGCCGTCTACGGCGAGGGCGCAACCGCGAAAGACCTGGTCGACGACGAGGGCGCCTGGAAACGCTACCACGAGTTGACCGAGCAGATGCCGGCGCCGCAGATCAATTCGATGATCGTCGAAGACGAAGGCGCGGGCGCCGACCACACCGACGACATCAAGGGCTACCGATTCATGGGACAGCGCTTCACGATCGACGCCAACATCATGCAGTACCTGGTGTACAGCCAGGTGGGCGAAAACAGCGCGGGCGCCAAACGCGGCATGCCCGACGCGCTGGACGTGGCGGCGGCTATGGGCTCGGACGAGGCGCTGGGCATCCTGGAGAGCCAGGGCGCCACGGACTACAAGGATTACCCCGAGCACATGGAGGAGCTGCGCCAGACGATCGAGGACGCACCGAGCACCCTGTGGTCGGGCAGCCTGTACAGTCAATGGCTCTACACGCTCAAGCCCCTGCTCGAGCCGAAGGGCGAAGGCTACCCCAGCTTCATGCAGAGCTCCGCGTGGAACCGCAAGAACCTGCAGACCTACCTGGGAAGCTACACCGAGCTGAAGCACGACACGGTGCTCTACGCCAAGCAGCTGATGGTGGAAATGGGCGGCGGACCCCAGCCCGAAGACGACCGCGGCTACGTCGAGCCCGAGCCCGACGTGTTCAGCAGGCTGGCGTCGCTGACCGAGGCCACCAGCGAAGGCCTGGCGTCGTACGGCAAGATCGACGCCGAAGACCAGGCGAACCTGGAGCTGCTCGAATCCATGACGCGCACCCTGGCGACCGTCGCCACCAAGGAGCTGACCGGCGAGGCGGTCACCGACGAGGAATACGAGCTCATCCGCACCATCGGCGGGCAGCTCGAGCACTTCTGGGAAGAGGTCCACAAGGAAGAGGCCGGCGGCAAGCGCCTGACAACGCGCGAGCACCCCGCCGCCATCGTCACCGACATCGCCACCAACCCCGACACCGGCAGCGTGCTCGAAATCGGCACCGGCATGATCTCGACGATGTACGTGGTGGTGCCCATCGACGGGCAGCTGCACGTTGCCTCGGGCCCGGTGTTCAGCTTCTACCAGTTCGAGTGGCCGCAGGACCAGCGCCTGACCGACACCACCTGGCGCGAGATGATGGGCATCGAGCAATCCGGCGACGGGAAGTACCACACCGAATCGAAGGTGCAGCCTCCTGCATGGATCCAGCCGTACCTGATCCCCTCGCAAAGCTAGGCGCAGGAACCGCCGATGGAACCGCGCCGACGGGGGCTCGCCCGCATCGCAGTGCTTGCCGTAGCGGTGTGCGCCCTGGCGGCCGGCGCCGTGGCGTTCGCGTGGATCGAGGGCAACTTCCTGCCTTCCTGGACCGTTTGGAACGCGATCGACGAGAGCGTGGACCTGGACGGCAACGGCACGCCCGAGCGCGTGCGCCTGTACCAACGCCAGGTGCGCATCACATCCGACCAGCAACCTGTGTACCTGTCGCCGCACGAATGGAAGGTGTCGAACGCGCATCTGGCCGACATCGACGACGACGGCACGCCCGAAGTGACCCTGCTGGTGTGGAAGCGCGGCAGCTACGGTCCGAGCAAGCCCTTCTGGAAGGAAGACAGCCCCGCATGGTCGCAGCACGTGTTCGTGTTCCACTACCGCGACGGCGACCTGGAGCCGGTGTGGATGTCTTCGGCCATCGGCGAAGAGGCCTACAACTCGCGCATGGACGGCAAGGGGCGCCTGCACATCGTGGGGCCGCACGGCACCAGCAGCTGCTGGGAGTGGAGCTCGTGGGGCTTCGCCCTGGTGGAAGACGGCGGAGCGGGAAACGCACCGCTAACCGGTCTGGCCGGGCAAAGCGCACCGGACGCGGCCGCACGCGAAGACGGCACGCGCACGGTGAGCCTGATTGCGCTGGGCGACGTGATCGCGCACGAGGCCATCTACGAGGCGGCCTACGAACCAGACACGCAGACCTTCGACTTCAGCCCGCTGTTCGCGCATATTTCGGGACGCATCGCCGGCTACGACCTGGCAGCGGTGAACCAGGAGACGATACTGGTGCACGACGCTTCGCTGCGCAGCGACTTTCCCTTGTTCGCCACACCCGAGAGCATGGGCGATGCCCTGGTGAACGCAGGGTTCGACATCGTGTGCGCCGCCACCAACCACGCCAACGACCAGGGGGAAACCGGCCTGGACGACACGCTGGCGTTCTGGAAGCGCAACCATCCCGACACGATCCTGCTAGGACTGCACGAATCGCCCGACGAGGCGCACTGGCGCCTGATGGAGCGCAACGGCATCAGTCTGGCGCTGTTCGACTACACCTTCCACTTGAACGGGCGCCCGCTCGAGGCCGGGCAAGAGTACCGCATCGACACGCTCGACGACGAGCAGCGCCTGGTCGACGACCTGGCCGACGCGGAAGGCCAGGCCGACCTGAGCATCTGCTTCGTGCACATCGGCGAGGAGTACGCGCTGGCCCCTACCGCCGAGCAGGTGCGGCTGTGCGACCGGCTGATCGACGCGGGCGCCGACGCCGTCATCTGCACCCATGCGCACGTGGCACAGCCTGCCAAGGAGCGCACCACCGCCCAGGGCAACACGGGCGTGGTGTTCTACAGCCTGGGCAACCTGGTGTCGTACCAGACCGAGCCAGACACGATCCTGGGATCGGGTGCCTGCCTGCAGATCTCCAAGGACGACCAGGGCGTTGCGGCCATCACCGCGCATGCCATGAAGGGAACCGTCTGCCATGCCGAAGGAGAGCGTGTGGCCGCCTATTTCCTGGAAGACTACACCGACGACCTGGCACGCAGGAACACGCTGGCAACCGAAGACGACCCCATCACGCTGGCAGGTTTGCAGGAGCGCTGGCGCGACCTGGTGTCGGACAACTAGCCTTGAGACAGGCACCGCCAGCCCACCGCGCGGGCGGGACAAGGCGCGCCACTGCCTTCGTGCACGAGGGCACTAGGATGCGTCGAACGCGTCGATGCGGTCGATCAGGCTCGCCGTGGTGACGATGCGCGTGTCGTAGCAGCGCTGGAAGTACTCCAGACCCGCTTCCTGGGTCCCGATCAAGAACGTCCCCGTCGCATCGGCAGGCACGATGGTCTTGTACCCGTAGAAGTACGCGCCTGCCAGCGTCTGCAGCACGCAGATGTTGGTGTCGGCGCCCACGACGATCAGCGTGGTTGCGCCCAGCTCGCGCAAGGTGAGCTCCAGGTCGGTTTCGAAGAACCCGTTGTAGCGGCGCTTCGGGATGATGAAGTCGGTTTCCGCCACCTCGAATTCCACCAGCGGCTCGCCGTTCTGCTCGCCGCGGATGCCGTGCTCGCCCCACAGCTCGAGCTCCCGGTCCAACCCTCGGATGTGGCTGTCGCTGTTGAAGATGATGGGTATACCCTTGGCGCGTGCAGCCTTCACCAGCGCGACGCAGTTGGCCGCCATGTCCTCGAGCCCCGGCGTGATGCCTTCGCTGCCACCCAACACGTCGATGACGATGACCGCCGTATGAGCGAAGTCGATCTCGTCGCTCGTCTGCCACGGGGTGACCTGCAGCTGTGGCAGGTAGACCATGTTGTTGGTGCTGGGCTTGTACGCCTCCTGCTCCTTGGCGGACATGTCGTACTTGCTGAACGACGCCAGATAGGCATGGCGGTCGTCCTGGTCGCCCAAATGCAACAGGCGCAAGGTGTAGAAATCCTTGAAGTCGTAGAAGTCGATGTTCTCCTCGACGTTCGACTCGCGAGCGACCTTCTCGAGCTTCACGAACTCGTCGGCGATGCGCCGTCCCTGCTTGTCGAACACGATCAGCGAGTCCACGTTGCGCGCCACGCCCGAATCCTCGACGAACTCGTCGAACGTGTCGTTGGACAGCAGCACGCGCAGCTCCTTGTCGGCGTACTCGATGATGCCGATGGGGATGCCCGAAGAAAACTCCAGGTCGTCGGCCTCGTGGTGCTCGAACGGCGCCGGCGAGAGCATGTTTACCCTGCCCAGCGTGTCGTAGTAGCCGGCGGCCTGCATGTCTTCGACCGACAGCTCGCCATGGGCCACTTTCTCGACCAGTTCGGCGATGGGCGCCGGCTTGCAGAACAGGTAGCCTTGGGCCTTCTCGCAACCGATGGACTTCAGGAACGCGAAGTGCTCTTCGGTTTCCACGCCTTCGGCCAAAGTCTGGATGCCCAGCTTCTTGGCCATGTCCACCACGGATGCGATGATGTCGCGCGTGCGCGGGTTCGTTTCCAAACCGCGCAGGAACAGCATGTCCATCTTCAGCACGTCGACTTCGCAGTCCTTCAGCAGGTTCAGCGACGAATAGCCGCTGCCGAAGTCGTCCATCCACATCTGGTAGCCGGCCGAGCGGAACCTGTCGACCACCGTCATGAAGTATTCCGAATCGCTGGTGAACGCGCTTTCGGTGATTTCGATGCGCAGCAGGTCGCGCGGGAACCCGCTCTTGGTCACGATGTCGTCCACGATCGAGAAGATGTCGCAGAGCTGGTAGTCCAGGCGCGACAGGTTGACGGACGTGGGCACCATCGCATGGCCCGTTTCCATGATGCGGCGGCCTTCTTCGCACACGCGCTTGACCATGTGGATGTCCAGCTTGTGGATGAGGTGCGAATCCTCCAGCACGTCGATGAACTCGCCGGGGGGAAGCATCCCGAAGACCGGGTCGTTCCAGCGCGTCAGGGCCTCCAGGCCGCACACCTTGCCGGTGAGCGTGCGGATGACCGGCTGGTAGTACACCTCGATCCAGCCGGAGTTGATGGCCGTGTCGAGGTTGTCGATGATATGCTGACGGCGCTCGACCTCGCGCGCGAGGGCTTCGTCGAAGGTGCGCCAGAACACGTCGTAGCGGCCCTTGATGCTGTCGCACGCCAGGCGCGCGTAGTCCTCAGCCTCGGTGGAGCCGGCCACCTTGCCATCGATGGCGCAGATGCCGGCCTTCAGTTCGATGCTCGAGTTGATGCGGAAGCCGCGCACCAGGTCGTGGATGCGCTCGATCTTGCCAACCAGGTCATCGGTGGTTGTCAGGATGCCGAAACGGTCGGAGTTCAGGCGCGCGATCAGGCTGTCGGGGAAGGTGTCTTCCAACGTGTCGGCGATGAACTTGAGCAGGTCGTCGCCCGAGCCGTATCCGTACTTGAGGTTGTACTCCTTGAACTTCTCCACGTCGCAGAACACGATGGCCATCTCTTTGCCCTGCGCGCCCTCGGAGTCGATGATGGCTGCCGACTTCTCGCGGAAATGCGTCGCGTCGGGAAGGCCGGTCAGCGAATCGACGCGCGGACGGTCATCGTCGAGCGCGGCGATGGCTTCGCTGACGTCGATTGCCCGCTCGGTTTTCGCCAGGCGCTCGCGCGACCGCTCGGAGCGCATCATCGACGCGCGTGCCGCCTCGATGATGGCGTCGCATGTTTCGCCCTCTTCGGGGTAGCGCGCGTAGCCGAAGCGCACGTGGATGCGCACCGGCTTGTCGTCCAGGACGATTTCGTCTTCCATCGTGCGGCGGATGCGTTCCTGCAGATTTCGGTAGATGTCCGCATCGTAGGTGTTGTGGATAATCACCGCATAGGTGGCCTTGGCGATACTGACGGCGTCGTCGCTTCCGCGCACGCAACGCTTCAGACGCGCGCACGCCACATCAAGGACGCCCTCCTCGGTTTCGGGGTCGAAAACGCCTTCCTGGCCTGCGATTTCTTCGATGACCAGGTAAATCAGGCCGTAAGGCTCCCCTTGCTCATGGAGCTCTTCGAGCATCTGGCGATAGTCATCCAAGGCTTCGCTGCCTTTCGATCGACGTATGCCATTGTGGGTGCTGGGGGAACATTCTTGAGAATCGATGTTTCTCGCGTGTTTAGCACGTGTAACCATGGCGCTTGCTCTTCCCATCTAGGGTTCTGACTCGACTACTGTGTTATCACGCCATTACGTACTCATTTAGCTTGTACGGAGCCGCTATTTTAGCAAGATTGAACGCATTTCTCTACCCCTGGGCACGCATTGGCCGTGGGCGGTCACAGCACCACCATACTCGCAGCGATGCCCGAACGCGCACCATCCTGCTCGCGGATTGATATACTTTCAGGCAGCACGGATGCCGTGCATTCGCCCATGCGGCCGCAACCGAAAGGAGACCCTCCCCGTATCACCGCTTCGCACCCCGCTGTCCCGCAGGATCTTGACGAAAGTAATTCTTGGGAAAACCCGATTCGTGGCAAGAATTCTTGAATCGACAGGCAGACGCGCCTTGTCTAGAACTTGCGGATGAGCATCACGTCTTCTTCGATGGGTACGATTTCATCGGAATCGAACTGCGCACCGCCGGAGATGGGGTCCAGCTCGTCGTCGAGGTCCAGACCCTGCTCGTTCTCTTGTGACTCTAACTGGTTCTTCAGCCCTTCGTCAGCCATGACGTCTCCTATCAGCCCAGCCTGAACTGTACCTGCGCATCCTCGATGCCCATTCTAGGCGCTTGCAAACTGCTCGACAACTGCGGCCAAGACCCCGACCCGGGAACGCAAGGCAAACCGACACGAGACGTCTCTTCAGCGAGGGTTTGACATGCGGTGCAACCCGTGCCGAGAATATGAGCAGGAGCCAACCTCATGCATTCGAAGGAACCGGCGCAGAAACGCTGGCTTCCAACAGGAGGGGCCATGGACAAGGACAGGGCACTGCACGAGCGCATCAACACGGACGAGATACTCGGGTGTTCGGGACGCAAGCCAACCGCCTGCATGACTTGCGCACACGCCAACGGGGAGCCTCCATGGGCCGACACGCCCCTGAAGAGCTACTGCACGGCGTTCCCACGCGAGGGCGGCAGGCGCAAACCACCAGAGGTGTATTACGAGGGCGCAGACTGTGCCGAATACGTTAGGGACCCCAACGCAGAGGGGTAGGCCCAGGGCTGTCCGCAACCTAAACCACGACATCATCTGTTGCCGCGAAATCCGACGCGATTAACACTGCCGCGCAGGCAGCCAGATACCTGATATTGAGAAAAATCGGAGTTCGTGGCAAGAAAACGAGTTTTTGTAATCCTTGGAAAGCGAAAGCTCCTCTGAATGTGACGTTATGTATGCATTTGCCTGCATGGCGATAACGATAGTGCCCATCAGGGACACTCAGGGCCTATCCCTGAATGACAAAAACTCGTTTTCTTGCCACGAACTCCGAAAAAACCAAATATCGGAGCTTTCGCTGTGCATGACCCAAGCAATGACGCCGTTGGATGCTGCAGAGGTCGGACAGCGCTGCCAGTCCTCACCGGCGACGCACGGAACCTGCATCGCCTCCTGCGGCCATGGAATCTATGCGGGCCGTTTGTTTCCCGACTGCCGGGTAACGAACTGATTCTAGGGGTGTTTGATATTATCTTCGTAGCAATGATCCATGCAGGTGGACTCCCAGCCGCCTTCCGATATGGCAGCGAGCTCATCCTCCGAGAGCTTGTAGCCCTCCTTCTTGGCGACCGCCAGCAGCTCCTCGGGGGTCTTGCATTCCTTGGCCTTCTCACGAAGCTCGGGGCGGAGGTCGTTGAAATCCATTCCGCTTCCTTCCTCTCAGAGAGATATAGGCATAAGGGCCCGGCGTTTCCGCCTTACAGGATTTATATGCGGCTACGGACGCAATCCGTCTTGCGCAAACGCGGGCGTTCCAAAACCTCGCGGGTGCATTGGGGTTCCATGCTCGTGGAAGGTCACGGTTCCTGTCGCGGATGGGCGACCCCGGAGGGAGGGCGGGCTGAATGGGGCGCGAAGCCTCTCCGCTGCAGGCTAGAGCCTGATCTCCTTGATGGCGCCCTTCAGCGGGCTGATATCGCGCGGCGGCGTGAACGTGGACGAGTACCCGCACTTGCACTTCGCCCTGGCCACGTCAGGCGCGGCCTCCCCGGGCCTCACGTCGAGCTCGTTTCCGCAGAAGGGGCACGACCTGTCCATCCCGTCCAGCCACGAGAAGTCCCATTCCAGGCCCTTCGCGTCCCAGCTCACAGCGCACCACCCCCCTTCGACGGCCTCTCGGGGAACTCCGGCACGAACGCGACCTCCGCGAGCGCGGGGTTGCGCTCGACCATCCCCTTCGGGACGAACGCGATCTCGTAACCGAGCAGGCCGAGCATCTCCCGCGTCTCCCTCATCCTGGGGTTGGCCGAATCCCTGAGGCGCTGCGAGAGCGCGGCCTGCGAGTTCATGCCGAGCTCCTCGGCCATGACCGCCTGGGTCTTGCCGTTTTGGGCCATCAGCTTCTTGAGTATGTCCTGGTACAACACTTCGACACCTCCCTGCGATGGGCATAGAAGCTACCGGATATGCATTGTCAGCTCTACATAACCTAGACTAGGACATCGTT
>CACXFZ010000055.1 GCA_902767025.1 uncultured Coriobacteriaceae bacterium | reverse complement strand
TCCCGGAGGTACGGGAAGGCCGATGTTTGCCATCTCTGCCAAGTTGGCACCCTTGCCGCCAAGGACTGCCTTCATTTGCGTATTGCCTTCGGTTACGTTCTTGCCGTTCTCGTCGGCGCCGAATGCGTACACGCGCTTCGCAACTTCTGCCACCTTGATCTCCTTTGACGTGAGCCTATTTGCTATTCACCCAAACGCGGGCCAACCGAAGCCCGCGGATGCGCCATTTCATAGTACCGCAAAACCTCGCGCGCCGTTTCCTCAACCGCACGATTATCGGTACGTATCACGATTGCCCCCAAACGCCGCATCAGCGCCCGCGCGTCGTCCAGGTCGCGGCTGATCGATTCGGGATCGGCATAGTCGGCCGCGATCCCCAATGCGTTGCCCAGCCTGCGCCGGCGGATCCCCACCAGCACGTCGGGCGTGGTCACCAGCCCGAACAGGCGCGTGGGGTCCACATCGAACAGCTGAGCGGGCGGGTCGGTGTACAGGTCGAGCGGCACGTTGGCCACCTTGAAGCCCTCTTGGGCGATGTAGATGCTCGTGGGCGTCTTGCTGGAGCGCGACACGCCCAGGAGCACGATGTCGGCCTTGGTCAGGTCCTGCGGGTTGCGGCCGTCGTCGTGCGCGATCGTGAACTCGATCGCGTCGATGCGCCGGTAGTAGGCCGCGTCGGTGGCGCGCTGCTCGCCGGGCTCGCGCGCGGGCACCAGCCCGCTCGCCCGCTGGATCGCATGCAACGCCGGCGTCATCAGGTCCACGCCGGCGATGCACGGATGCGCCTGCAGGTAGTCCTGCAGCTGGTCGTAGAGGTCGCCTTCCACCAAGGTGTAGAACAGCACGACCACCGGCTCGCCCCCGCCGGATTCCTCCGCCTGGTCGGCCTGGGCCTGCTCCAGAAACTCCTGCGCCTCGGCGAACGCCTTCACGTTGGGAAGCACCTTGATGGCCGGGTCGGTGACGCCGAACTGGCTGGCAGCCGCGCGCGCGAGCGCATGCGCGGTGATGCCCACCGAGTCGCTGATCACGTACATGGTGGGAACAGACCCGCTGCCCTCGCATGCAACCATCGTGCCGCCTGCGCTTCGCGCTACCCTTTCGCCAGCGTGCCGAAGTCGGCCACGTTGGCGAACACGCCCACGAAGCGGTTAAGCAGCTTCAGGCGGTTTTCGCGCACGCGCTGGTCTTCGTCCATGACCATGACTTCCTCGAAGAACCGGTCCACCGGGGCACGCAGGCTGGCCAGCTGCGCCAGCGCCTGCGGGTAGTCGTCTGCCGAGAGCGCTTCGGACACGCTGCCCTGCACCTGCTCGATCGCGTCGGCAAGCGCCTGCTCGGGCGCCGTCAGCAGTGCCTGGTCCACCTCGTCTCCCAGCTGCGGGTCGCGCAGGTTGTTGGCGCGCGCGTAGGCCGTGGCCAGGTTGCCCATGACCTCGGGGCTGCTCGAGCGCGCCTGCTCCAGCGCACGGGTGTGCGCCATCACCACGGCGGGCTCGGTCACGCCGGCCGCCAGCACGGCGTCCACCGCATCGGCGCTGCATCCCGCATCGCGCAGCAGCACCTTGGTGCGCGTGGTGAAGAACTCCTCGATCTGATCGCGCACGGCCTTCCGGTCGAAGTCGACCCCCGCGTAACCGTCGAGCGCCTGGTCGATGGCGCTGCCCAGGCTCACGGGCAGGCCCGCATCGAGCATGCTCACGATGCCCAGGCAGGCACGGCGCAGCGCGAACGGGTCGCTGGTGCCGGTGGGGCCTTGGCCCACGGCGAACAGGCCGCAGATGGTGTCGAGCTTGTCGGCGAGCGCCACCAGCTGGCCCACCTGCGTGTCGGGCAGATCGTCGCCGGCGAAACGCGGACGGTAGTGCTGGCCGATGGCATGGGCCACAGCCTCGTCTTCTCCCGAGGCCGTCGCGTAGTACGAACCCATGATGCCCTGCACGCTCGTGAACTCGATGACCGCGTTGGTCACCAGGTCGGCCTTGCACAGGTAGCATGCGCGCTGGACCTGCTCGGCCTGCGCCGCATCGAGCCCGGCGTCGGCAGCCAGGTGCGCACCCAGCGCGCGCAGGCGCTCGGCCTTGGCCTTCACCGTGCCCAGCTGCTCCTGGAACACCACCTCGTCGAGCTTTTCCACATACGACTCGAGCGGGTTCTTCAGGTCTTCCTCGTAGAAGAACTTCGCGTCGTCCAAGCGTGCGCGCACCACGCGCTCGTTGCCGTCGACGATGGCGGCCGCGTGCTTCGGGTCGCCGTTGCTGGTGATGATGAAGCGGTTCGTGAGGGCGCCCTGCTTGTCGTAGAGCGGGAAGTAGCGCTGGTGCATCAGCATCGCGTCGACGATGATCTCCTCGGGCACCTGCAGGAACTCCTCGTCGAACGTGCCGCAGACCGGCTGCGGGCACTCGGACAGGTTGGTCACCTCGAGCAGCGTCTTCTGCGGCAGGCGCACCTCCAGGCCCAGGTCGGCCTCGATGTCGGCCACGCCCGCGCGGATCGCCTGCTCGCGCTCTTCCTGGCTGGGAAGCACGCCGATGCCCCGCAGCACGTCGGGAAGCTTGTCGGCGGTGGGAACCTGGTGGAAGCCCGGGGCGAGCACGCGGTGGCCCATCGTCTGGTTGCCCGCCTGCGCACCCGCGAAGCTCACGGGCAGCACATCGGCGTCGAGCATGGCCACGATCCAGCGCACCGGGCGCACGAAGTACTCGTCGTAGGACGCCCAGCGGCAGCTGCGCGGCCATTTGATGGCCGGGATCAGCCCCGCCAGCACGTCGGGCAGCAGGCTCGCCACCGGCGTTGCCGGCACGTTCGTGCATGCGAACACGTACTCGGTGCCGTCCACTTCGCGCCGCTGCAGCTCGGACACGTCGATGCCCTTGCCGCGCGCGAAGCCCTCGGCCGCCTTGGTGGGGTTGCCGTCCTCGTCGAACGCGATCTTGGCCGCCGGGCCCTTGTGCTCTTCGGCCAGGGCCTCGGTCTGCTCGGCCACGCCGTAGGCCATCACGATCAGGCGGCGCGGGCTGGTGAGCACGTCGATGCGCTCGTAGGGGATGCGGGCGGCGTCGAAGGCCGCGGGCGCCATCTCGGCCAGCTGCTTCGTGGCCGAATCCAGGTCGAACGCCGGGATCTCCTCGGTGCCGATTTCGAACGCGAGCGTTTTCGTTGCCATGCTATTCACCTTCCCCTTCGCCGTCTTCGTCCGCCGGTGCCTGCCCCACGACGTATTCCAGGTAGGACGCGCAGCACTCCTTGGCCATCGAGCGCACGCGCAGGATGTAGGCCATGCGCTCGGTGGCGCTGATCACGCCGCGCGCGTCGAGCAGGTTGAACGTGTGGCAGCACTTCAGCACCCAGTCGTAGGCCGGCAGCGGCAGATGCGCGTCCAGGCACGCCTTCGCTTCCGCTTCGCAGTCGTTGAACAGGGCGAACAGGAAGTCGGTGTTGCCGATTTCGAAGTTGTAGGTGGAGAACTGCTTCTCGTTGTCCAGGTAGACGTCGCCGTAGGTGAACTCCACGCCGTCGTCGCCGCGCGCCCACACGATGTCGTAGACGCTGTCCACGCCCTGGATGTACATCGTCAGGCGCTCCAGGCCGTAGGCCAGCTCGACGGGCACGGGGCGGCACTCGAAGCCGCCGACCTGCTGGAAGTAGGTGAACTGCGTCACCTCCATGCCGTCGATCCAGACCTCCCAACCCAGGCCCCAGGCGCCCAGCGTGGGGCTTTCCCAGTCGTCCTCGACGAAGCGCACGTCGTGCTCGTCTGGCTCGATGCCGATGGCGCGCAGGCTGCCCAGGTACAGGTCCTGGATGTCGTCGGGGCTGGGCTTCATCAGCACCTGGAACTGGTAGTAGTACTGCAGGCGGTTGGGGTTCTCGCCGTAGCGCCCGTCGGTGGGACGGCGGCAACCCTGCACGTAGCCCGTGCGCCAGGTGTCGGGCCCCAGGCTGCGCAGCGTGGTGGCCGTATGGTTCGTGCCGGCGCCCACGGCACCGTCGTAGGGCTGCAAGATCACGCATCCCTGCTCGGCCCAGTAGTGCTGCAGGGCCATGATCACGTCTTGGAACGTGGCTGGCTGGCTGGTGGCACCCGCGGCGCCGTTTTGTGCATCCATGCAATCCTCCGTCTGTGTACGACTTGTCCTCTAGTTCAGCAGGCTCATTCGGTCGAACGGCCAGTAAATGCAAAACGCGTGACCCGTGACGCTGCTGGTGGGAACAGCGCCGAAATAACGCGAGTCGGCGGAATTGGTGCGATTGTCGCCCATGACCCAGATATGGCCCTCGGGCACCGTGTACGGGTAGTCCACCGTCATGCCCGGCGCGGGCGTGAGCGCTTCGCTGGGCTTGCCGTTCGTGTACGGCTCGTCCAGGGGCGCACCGTCCACGTAGACGATGCCGTCATGCAGCTCGACGGTCTGGCCCGCCACGGCGATGCAGCGCTTGATCAGCGTGCGCCCGTTCACCTCCGGGTCGTCGAAGGTGACGATGTCGCCCGGCTGGATGCCGTGCATGTAGTAGCTGAGCTTTTCGGAGAACACCTTGTCGCCCGACAGGATGGTCTGCTCCATCGAGCCGGAGGGGATTTCGTAGGGGGACACCACGAACATGCGCATCAGCCATGCCGCTCCCACGACGATGGCGAGCATGATGACGAAGCTCAGGATGCCCGCAAGCGCCGACGATTTGCGCGGCGCCACCTCGACGGCCGCATGCGTGCCCTGCATCGTGGCCATCTGCTGGGCGCGCAGACTCGCATCGCCCTGGTAGGCCAGCGTCTGCTCGGCGTAGCGCACCGCCGCATCTCGCGTGGCGGCGGCCGACTGCTGCGCGTAACCGCTGGCCCCCTGCTGCGCAGGGTACGGGGCGGCAGACGGCTGGGACCCGTAGTACGAGACGCGGGGCCCTGCGGCGGCAGCGCCGTCTGGCGCCTGGCCCACAGCGGGCGCACCTGCACCCGCGGGGGTTTGCGCGTAGGACGAACCTGCAGCGACGTGGCCGGACTGGGGCTGTGCGCTCGGCTGCGCCTGGGCGGGCTGGGCCGCTGCCGGGCTTGCATGCCCGGACGGGTGCTGTGCGGCCGGCTGGGCGGCGGCACGGGGCGCGCCCTGCCCTGGGGCCTGCTGGGATGCCTGGACGCGGTAGCGCCAGAAATCGACGGGGGCGTTTTCGGCTTGCTGCTGTGCGGCCGATGCCGCAGGCTCCACGTGCGCCGCAGGCGCAGGGGTGCTTTGGGCGGCAGGTGCTTCCTGGCCGGTCCGCACGTGACGGCCCACCTTCGCCTGCTCGTCGGAGGCCGATGCCGCCTGGTTCACGAAAGAGGCGGCCGCGGCGTTGATGCGCTCGGGTGCGTCTGCAAGAGCCCCATCCGTGGCACCCCGGGCACCCAGAGGCTCTGGCGTGCGGCCCAAATCGGCAGCAGGGTCCCCTGCATGTTGATCGGGTTGACGTTCGGGTGCGGCGGATTCCACGTGCTTCCTTCCTCAGACGCCCACGCGTCCGAACACCTGTCTTCGCGACAGGCGCATTTGTTCGCAAGCATCCATGATAGCGCTTAGTCCTCAGCGCCGCGCACGGGCGATAAACTTTTCAGAAATGCCCTATCCTCTTCGGTCAGGCGGGCGTGTTCGAGCAGGTCGGGACGGTCGGTCCACGTGCGCAGCAGGCGCTGCTCGTGGCGCCATGCGTCCACCGCGCCATGGTCGCCCGAAAGCAGCACGGCCGGCACGTCCATGCCCCTGAAGCTTGCCGGGCGCGTGTACTGGGGATATTCCAGCAAGCCGTCGTTGAAGCTTTCGTCGTGCGCGCTGCGCTCGTCGCCCAGCACGCCGGGGAGCAGGCGCACCACCGCGTCGATGACCACCATCGCGGCCAGCTCGCCGCTGGTGAGCACGTAGTCGCCGATGCTGATGCATTCGTCGGCCAGCGTGTACGTGCGCTCGTCCATGCCCTCGTAGTGCCCGCACACGAACAGCAGCCGCTCTTGCTCGGCCAGTTCACGCGCCTTCGCGTCGCAAAACGGCGTGCCCTGGGGGCTCAGGAATATGGTGTGGGGACGCACCCCTTCGGCGCACAGGGCATCGTGCGCCTCGAACACCGGCTCGCACTTCATCACCAGGCCCTGACCGCCCCCGTAGGGCTCGTCGTCGGTGGTGCGGTGCCTGTCGTGCGTCCAGTCGCGCAGGTCGTGGGCCTTGAACTCGAGCGCGCCCTTCTCCTGCGCGATGCGCATCATCGAGCTTCCCATCACCGAGTCGAACATCGCCGGGAACGTCGAGAGCGTTTCGATGATCACGCCTGCCCCCTTCCCAGGTCCAGCAGGCCGTTCGGCAACGTGGCGTGCACCGTGCGCGCGTCCTCGTCGACGCTGCCGATGAACGCGTCCACCGCGGGCACGAGCACGTCGCCGTCGTCCGTGCGCACGACCAGCAGCGACTGCGCAGGTGCGGGTTGCACGTCGACAATCGTGCCCACGGCACCGGCCTGCGCCTCGATCAGCGTGCAGCCGATCATGTGCTCGAAGGGCCGGGTGCTGGGCATGTCGGGCACGTCGCCTTCGTCGGCCAAGCATATGCAGCCGCAGATCTGCTGGGCCGCGTCGATGCCATCGATGCCATCGAAGCACACCAGCCACGCCGCATCGCCCAGCTCTTCGACCGAGGCGACCGTCGCCGTGCGCGGCCCGCGCAGCGTCGGCGGCACGAAATGCACGCGCATGCCCTCGAACATGCGAAAAGGGAGCCCGTCTGGCCCGTGGCAGACGACGCTCCCTTCCAGGTTTTTCGTTCGTATTACGTGCGCAACACGCGTGTACGAGCTCATCTAGTCGACGAGTTCCACATCCACGTGCTGTCCCGCGCGGGACCCTGCAGCACGCACGACCGTGCGGATGGCCTTGATCACACGACCCTGGCGGCCAATCACCTTGCCCGCATCGTCATCGGCGACGCGGATCTCCACCAGGGCATTCCCCTGGTCGTCCACGCTCTCCTCGATGCTCAGCTGCTCGACGTCTTCGATGAGAGGCTCGACCAGCGTGCGCACAAGCCCGCTGAAATCGACGGATTCAGCCATGGTCCAAATCCCTTATGCTTGCTTGCGTGCGGTTTCGATCAAACGCGCAACGGTGTCGGTGGGCTGGGCGCCGTTGGCGATCCAGGTGTCGATCTTCTCCAGGTCGAGCTTGATCATCGAGGGCTCGACGCAGGGATTGTAGCGGCCCACTTCCTCAATCAGACGCCCATCGCGCCTATTGCGCGCGTCGGCGACGACAACACGGTAGTACGGTGCCTTTTTAGCGCCATGGCGGGCGAGGCGAATCTTTACAGCCATTTCTGGTGAACTCCTTATTCGTCGGATAAACAGCGATTGACAATAATATGGTTATCCCGCGCACAACGCAAGTTCACACATAAAACCACCAGCGCGCGCCCAGACCGCCGGCAATCGCC
>CACXFZ010000054.1 GCA_902767025.1 uncultured Coriobacteriaceae bacterium | reverse complement strand
GCTCAACGGCCAGAAGGATGCGGCCGAGCGCACGTCGAGCCCCGCGGCGGCGAGCACGGCATCCCCGCAGTCATCGCCATCGGCATCGTCGTCGACTGCTGCGACGGCGCCTGCCGCCAGCTCGAAAGACGGCTCCGGCGCGAAGGACGCATCCTCTTCGAGCGTTGCGGCGTCGACTGCGCAAGGCGCCCCGGCGGGTTCGGGCGCGGCCACGTCGAGCATCGACGAGCAGGGTCATTACACGGGCAAGGACGAGGTGGCGCTCTACATACACACCTACGGCCACCTGCCACCGAACTACATCTCGAAGACGAAGGCGAAGAAGGCCGGCTGGGTGGCATCCGAAGGCAACTTGGCCGACGTGCTGCCCGGCATGTCCATCGGCGGCAGCGAGTTCTACAACGACGAGGGCCTGCTGCCCGATGCGGCAGGGCGCACGTGGACCGAATGCGACATCAACTACACGAGCGGGCGGCGCGGCGCCGAGCGCATCGTGTTCTCCAACGATGGGCTGATCTTCTACACGGCCGATCACTACAAGAGCTTCGAGCAGCTGTACTAGAGGGGGCGGCCATGCGCTGGGTGTTCATCGACGAAGGGAAATTCGAGGACGCGGCGGCCTTCCATGCCTACCTGGCCGACGAGCTCGACTTCCCCGACTACTACGGGTGCAACCTGGATGCCCTCAACGACTGCCTGGGCGACATCGACGATCCGGTGTGCTTCGTGATCGGCCGCACGAGCGAACCGCAGGACGGCGAGCAGCGCACGTGGTTCGACCGTGCGTGCACGGTGCTCTACCGCAGCGCGCGCGACAACGACGCCATCAGCGTGATGGACGCCGAGGAGTTCGGCGAGATTCCCGACAATCCCGACGACATCGACTAGCCGAAGGGGCTACGAACGGGGCCTGCCCGCGTAGGCGAGCACCAGGCCGCTTTCCGGGTCGGCATCCAGGATCAGCGGGCACACGTCGCCGGCGTGCACGCCGAAGTCGTCGTACGGCTCGTTTTCCAGGCGCGCGAACAGCGTGCCGTCCCGGTCGACGCGCTCGAGCCGCCCCCACACCGCTTCGGGACGCAGGCCCTTGCCGGCCAGCAGCACCAGCACGTCGTCGGGGTTGCCGAAGTCGCGCAGCAGGTCGATGTCGCGCCGGCCGCGGGTGGCGTCGCGCTCCTGGCTCACGGCGTAGTCGCGTGCCAGGTTGAGCGCGTGGGACTCGATCGGCAGGTCGGGGTAGTCGCACGGTCGCAGCAGCAGGAAGGGCGTGTCGCGGTAGGGTGCGGCGGGAAGTTTCAGCGGCTTGTGCTCGGGAAGCACGCGCGCGGTCTCGCGGGTTTGCAGATCGATCGAGCCCAGCACCTGCAGCATCAGCCCCATGTGGGGGTCGATGTAGGGGATGGCGGCGATGCCCGTGCTGCGCCCGGGCTCGTCGGGTGCCAGGCCCACATGCGCATCCAGCGTGTAGACGATGTCGCTGTCGGTGAGCAGGATCGGCTTGTGCAGGTAGTCCGAGAAGGGGAAGTCGCCGAAGCGCACTTCGTAGACGTTCAAGATCAGGCTGCGCACGTCGGCGTTGTCGGCCGACGTGGCATGCAGGCCGGTCATGTACGCCTCCACGTAGCAGGCGTTGGGCAGAGGGCCGCCCGAGAGCGCCTGTTCCACCGGGGCCTTGGCGATATTCCAGCACGCTTCCCCGATGCCCGTGTGCCATCCGTGCGCATTCAGCCACGCTACGCTCGTGTCCAGGTTGGCGATGGATGTCTCGCCCGCTGCGCGCAGGGCGCGGCCCGTCTTCTGCTCGTGCACGTGCAGAAGCGCGCCGATGCGCTCGTGGCACAGCGCCTTGTGCGACTCGGAGTCGTAGAGGGCGAGCGAGTAGCAGTACAGGTAGTAGGCCGCCTCGTAGTCGCCGTCGTGTGCGGCCAGCCAGCCCTGCTGCTTGAGCGTCTGGGCGACCGAGTAGGGCGAATAGGCAACGGCCGACGCGCGTTCCACCAGCGTGCGCGCCTCCTCGATCTCGCCTGCGGCGGCCGCGACGTTGCTCAGCTCGAGCAGGCTCAATGCGCAGGCGGGGTTGAGCGAGATCGCCCGGTCCAGGTAGATGCGGGCCTGCGCAACCACGCCCATGCTCGCCGCGATGGCGCCCAGCACGTGGTAGAGCTGTCCCAGCTTGCGCGGCAGCAGGTGCACGCGCTCGCCTGCAAGCATCGCCAGGCACACCCGCTCTTCCAGCTCGTTGTCGCACGACAGCGCATGCACGCCGTCCTCGATGCCGTCCAACCAGCGCTGCCGATAGCCCTGCTCGCGGGCGCGTGCGGCGCGGTACGCCTGGGTGGTCATGCCCTGGGCCAGCATGTCGTTGACCATGTCGATCGTGTGGGCCAGGTTCTGCTCGTCGGGTTCCGAGCCGATCGCGCAGAACGTGGGCGGGAAGGTCCAGCCGTTGGCGAAGGCCTTGAAGCCGAACATCATGTCCAGCCCCTCGTACAGGGGGAAGGTGGGTTCGAGCGGCAGAAGCTCGTGGTGGTTGCCGCTGTGGATGCGGGCCTTCATGCTCTTGAGCGCCTGGAACGCCAGGTTCGTGTCGTTGGTGCAAAGCTCTGCCAGCGTGCGCTCGTCGGTGCGCAGCGTGAACACGCACTGGGGCTGTTCCGGCGTGCGGTACCAGGCGTTCAGGGCCAGGTCCTGGATCCAGGGGGCGTGCATCTTCACCAGCGCCAATGTCATCACGCCCAGGGCGCAGGCGGCGTTCTGGTAGCGGCGGTTGAACCCCGACGCAGAATGCATCATGTCCGCCTCGTCGGCTTTCATCGCCAACGGGAACAGCGCCTTCTGCGGCAGGAACAGGTTCACCAGCGCCGTGCGCTGCGCGATGTCGAAGCTCACCGAGAACTGGTAGCGGTAGGGCAGCTGGACCGCGCGCACTTCCTTGTCGATGAGCGCGGCGCAGGCGTGCAGATCGCCGTTGATGGCATCGGACACCAGCGCAAGCTGGTTGACCATCTGCTCGACGGCGGCCGAAGGCGCGCTTCCGGGTGCTTGGGCAGGCAGCCGGTCCAGGTAGGACAGGCGCAGGTTGTCCAAGTACGTGGAGGCATCCTCCGATAAGATGGGAGCGAAATCGCAGCCGGCCAGGGGGTCGAACCACAGGCGCTGCCCTTCGGCGATGCGCTCCTGTTCGGTTGCCGGCTCGGGCTTGCCTGCGTAGAGGCGCTTGATCAGGATGCGGTCGAGCTGGCGCTGCAGCAGCCGCGCGAAGTTGCGCTGTGCTTCCTCGTATTCCAGGGCGGGATGCGCCGCGAGGCTGCGGCACGAGGCTTGCAGGAACTCCAGGCCGTTGGGCGTGGGGATGGGCGTGTAGGCGGGCAGGTCGTCCAGGCACGCTTCCGCGTGATGCAGGGTCTCGTAGAGCGCCGTTGCAGCCGACGATGCCTGCTCTTCGGGCTGCTGCCCGTCGCCTGTGCCAGCGGGGGCAGCGTGCGGGGCCGGTTCGACGTGCAGGCTGTCGTAGAGGGCATGCGCGGCGGCAGATGCCTCAGGGGCCGTCGTGGCGCCGTCGGGGCTGCGCTGCATGGAGCTCTCGTTGGCGGCCAGGTAGGACTGGGCGGCGCTTTCGCTTAAGATCGATTCGGCGAGCGCCACGATCCAGCTGGCGTCGGACAGCTCGTCGTCTTCGCTCGCATCTGCATGGGATGCGGAATCGTCGGTGATGCGCTCGGCCACGGGCTCCTGTCCGGAGACGGGCGCGGGCGCCTGTTCGGGCTTGGATGCAGGCGCCTCGTCGGACGCCGCCTCGCCTGGTGCGTCGTGTGCGTTCGCAGGCTCGGCAGCGGGCTCGCAGGTTTGCGGCTCGTCGGCGGGTGGCGCAGGCATTGCGCCTTCGTTCGTTTCGAACTGCACATCGCCGGCGGGCGTGTCGTTCTCGGACGCGTCGGCGGCAGATGCCGGCGCGGGGGCGGCCGTCGCGGTGGCGAAGCCCATCTTGACGATGGCACCCACGCCTCCCGTGATCTGGCGCAGGGAGCTGATGGCTTCCCGTTGCGCCTCGTCCAGCGCCGCTTCGTGCAGCCGCTCGCCAATGGGCGTGTTGCAGGCGGTGGCCACCTTCAGGTAGATCGTGTCGCGTGCGAAGCGGAACGCGGGGAGGATGCGGGATTCCTCGAATGTCGAGTGCAGGTGCACGCGCAGTTCTGCGGAGATGACAGGGGGAGCGCCCAGCTGCCTGTCGCTGAGCTCGACGAGTGCGACATGGGTGCATGCGCCGACTTCGTGGCGGGCGGCCACGACGAACGCGGCGTTGCGGTCGACGGCGGCGATGTGCCACGGGTCGGGCACGTCCGGGCCGGCCAGCGCCGCATGGCGTGCGAACACCGTCACGCGCGTGCACGACGAAGGCTTGCAAGACTCGGTGGTGCCTGCCAGCACATCGGGGCCCTTGACCAGCAGCGCGCCCGGTTTCCAGGAATCGGGCAGTGCATCGTCCAGGTCGCAGTGGAACCGCACCAGGTTGGCTATGTGCTTCGGCGCAATCTTCATCGTGTCCTAGGGCGTGTCCTGCAAAAACACCGTGATGGCCACTTCGGCCCAGTGGTGCTTCTCGTCGATGTTGGACACCTGCGCGAACAGGTGCTTGCCGGCGTCCATCAGGCTGCTGACCGCCTCGTTGTCGCCGTGGGGCAGAAAGCCCAGCTTGCGCCCCTTGCCGTCCAGGATCAGCACCGTGCGCGCGTCGTGCTCGTTCGACGTGTCGCGCACCAGCTCCAGTGTGTCGCTGGGGTGCAGCTCGTCCAAGATGCGGCGGTAGTCTTCGATGTTGGCGGTGCCGGCGACCATCGTGGTGAGCATGGGGATGGCGTTTCCCACCGAGCGCTCGGAGTTGCCTTCGTGCTCGTTGGTGGCGGGGGAGGTGCCCGCCAGGCGCATCGCAGCGAACATCTTTTGGGAAGGGGTGACCACGCCTTGTTCGGCCAGTCCCAGTTCTTCGAGCTTGTCAATCAAAGATCCGCTCATATGTATCCCCAAGCGCAGTGCGCAGATCGCTTATTCCCTGGTTCAATTATATCGGTTTGCCGCCCCGTCTCGGCATCCTTTTGAGCTGTCATGGCGTGCTGCCGTTTTGCACGCCCTGCAGTGCGGCTGCGCCTCGGGGCTTTTCGCCCACGGTTCGTCAACGCCTTGCGCCGCAGGGCGTTTCAGCAAGTATCATGGGCGCATGAGAACAAAACGCTTCGACATAGCCGCAAGGCTTCTGCCCGTTGCGGTCTTCCTGCTGCTGGCGGCGCTGCTGCTGGCATCCTGCGGACACGAGGAGGAGGGCCCCAGCGCCACCGACCCGTATGCGGAAACGGCTGCCAGCGATTCGAAGCTTGCCATCATCCACACCGACATCGGCGGGAGCCTGAAGGCGAAGAAGGCCAACGGCGAAGCCGAAGACGGGGCGATGGGGCTTGCCGCCGTCGCCGCTCTGTCCCGGGACTACGAATCGAGTGGCTACCAGGTGCTGATCCTGGAGTCGGGCAACGCTTTCGTGGGCGGCGACGCCTCGCTGTTCACGGAAGGGGAGGCGGTCGTCGATGCGATGAACCTGGTGGGCTACGATGCATCCGGCATCGGCCCGGACGACTTCAGCTGGGGGACGCAGCGTCTCTCCGAACTGGCTGCGCAGGCGAAATTCCCGCTGCTTGCCGCCAACGTGGTCGCCCCGGACGGCGCGGAGGCGTTCGCGCAGGCCCATCGCATCTTCAGCGTAGGTGGCGTGCGTGTGGGCGTGTTCGGCCTGTGCGCGCCCAGCATCGCACAGCACTACGCGCCT
>CACXFZ010000053.1 GCA_902767025.1 uncultured Coriobacteriaceae bacterium | reverse complement strand
CTGGACCGCGAAAAGGTGTGCACCTACTGCTGGGACGGGCGCGAGTAACCCAACCTCATAACCGATGAACCTGCCGTTGCGCCTGGGGCTTCGGCAAGCCTTGCCATGCGCTAGGGCAGGTTGACGCGCGAGACGATGTCCACGCCCGAGTTCGCCACGTTCGAGACGAGCACTTCCCCATCGTAGACGGGCAGGTCCACCTGGTAGGCGCGCAGTTCCTCCAGCGCAGCGAGCAAGTGGTCGCTGTCGATGGGTGTGGCCGAGCGCACGCTTGCCGGATCGGTGCAGCCCGCCACCTTCTGGGTTCCGGAAATGCGCGCGGTGGGATGCTGCGATTCCTCCTGCGCGTACTCGTAGCCGCGATCGCACGTGTTCCCGCCGATGGAGGTGGGCTGGGCGCGCTCGTCGTAGGCGATGGTGAGCACGCAGCCGAAACGGCAACGGTTGCACACCAGCACTTGCGGTTCTATGCGCACGTCCATTGCGCGGGGTCCTTTCCGGGGATGCGGGCGTTTCCGGCCCGCGTGGCGTCCTTGTTGCACCGAGCACTGTATCACAAGAAACGCGCCGCGGGGCGAAGGGCGGGCTTGGCGCGGTACAATGGAACCACGGCCATAGAACAGGAAGGTCAGCCATGTACTGCATGCATTGCGGCAAAAGCATCGACGACGGTTTGCGGTTCTGTCCGCTGTGCGGCAAGGAGCTCGCAAGCGACGACACCGTCTACCTGGACGACACCGGCCCGGTGGCCCTGGACATGGGAGCCTACAGCGCGAACGCTGCGGGTGCGCAGCCACTCGACCCCACGATGGCAGCCTTCGGGCAACCCGCGCAGACCTACCAACCGCCCGCCCAGCAGGCGTACCAGGCCCCCATCCAGCAGCCGACGTCGCAACCCATCTACGTGCAGACGGCGCCAGGCGTGGCATCCGTGATCCAGCCGGTCATCCAGCCCGTGCCCGCAGCGCCCGCCGAGCCTCCTGCAAAGAAGAGCAAGGCACCGGTGATCGCGGGCATCGCCGCGGCCCTGGCTGGTCTGGCGGCAGCAGCCCTGATCGTGTTCGTGGTCAACCCCTTCGGCGGCAACGGCGCGGATTCCACGCAGAGCACGGGACAGTCCGGGTCGGACTCCTCCCAGTCTGTGCCGGCAGGCACCCAGGAAGGCAACGCATCGAGCGGCACGTCGGACCAGGCGGCATCGGGGGATGCGGGCGCGGCGGCAACCGCCCAGCCGGTGGAGTACAGCTACCAGGTCGTGCAGGGCAAGTTCACCTGGTCGGAGGCCAAGGCCTACTGCGAGAAGGCGGGCGTGTCGCTTGCCTGCGCGCATGACGCCGACGACTGGGACAAGATCGTCTCTGCAGCCGCGGATTCGGGATTGCGGGTGCTGTGGACCGGCGGCTACAAGGGGACCGACGGCAAGTGGCACTGGACCGACGACGGCAGCGAGCTGACGTTTACAGCCTGGGCCTCGGGCGAGCCGAACAACGAATACGGCGTGGAGAACCGCGTGGCGCTGCTGTACGCGCGCGATGCATGGAACATGTTCGACACGCCCGACGACATGGGCAGCACCTACAAGGCCGAGCGCATGGGCCTGATCATGCAGGTGCCCTGGTAGTTTTCGTTTTCGCTGCTTGACCGGTCAGGCGACGGGTAGTTGGGCTACGGGAATCCTTAAGCCTGGTCCTTCAGGATCACGTCGAGCGTGCGCCATCCCAACTCGGCGCACTTCACGCGCGCGGGCATCAACGCGATGCCCTTGAGCTCGGCAGCCTCGCCCAACTCTTCGAGTTCGTCTTCGTCCGCCTCGCCGCGAATCATCTTCATGAACAGGTCTGCCAGATGCTGGGCGGTCTCCACCGTCTCGTCGGTGACCAGGTCGGCCATGATGTCGGTGGACGCCTGGCTCACGGCGCAGCCGCTGCCGGTGAACGCGCATTCGGTGATGACGCCGTCTTCTACGCGCAAAGCCAGCGTGATCTGGTCGCCGCAGCTGGGGTTCACCCCTTCGTGCACATGGGTGGGGTCGTCCATCTCGTACTTGTAGTCGGGGTGCGCGTTGTGCTCCATCAGCGCCGCACTGTAAATGTTTCCTTCAGCCATGATGCCTTCTTTCGCATTGTTGAACCGCAGTAGCGTACCAGAACGCCCCCGTGATGACAAAAGACCCAGACAGGTCCAAAACACGAAGCCGGGACGATTCTGCCAGAGAAGCCCGCATCGTGAACGATTTCGAGGTCCCGCGACCGTTCACGACGCAGGCTTCTCTGGCAAAACGAGCTCCGATTCGTGTTTTGACGATAGCCTGGCGGAACCTAGCCGTGGAACATGCTGTAGACGTGCTTGAGTCCGCGGATGAGCTTGTCGATGTCGCCGCTGTCGTTGTAGAACGCCAGGCTCGCACGGCAGCAAGACTCCACGTTCAGGTACGCCAGCAGCGGCTGGGCGCAATGATGGCCGGCGCGGATGGCCACGTCGTCCATGTCCAGGATGCTCGCGACGTCGTGGGGATGCACCGTGCACACGTTGAAGCTGATGGCGCCGTGGTGTGCGGCGGGGTCGTCCGGGCCGATGATGCGCACGAACTCGAGCTCGCCCAAACGGTGCATGCACACGTTCACCAGCGCTTGCTCGCGCGCCTGCAACGCCTCGAATCCCGCTTCCTCGATGTAGGTGAGCGCGGCGTCCAGCCCGAAGATGCCGGCAGCGTCTTGCGTACCCGCCTCGAACTTCTCGGGCAGCGGCGCCCAGACGGCGTCCTGCTCGGTCACGCTGGAGATCATCTCTCCGCCGGTCAGGAAGGGCGGCATCGCTTCCAGAAGGTCGTGCCTTCCCCACAGCACGCCGATGCCGAACGGCCCGAACGCCTTGTGGCCCGAAAACGCGAAGAAGTCGCATCCCAGCTCGGGGATGTTGATGGGCATATGGGGCACCGACTGCGCGGCGTCGACGACCATGTAAGCGCCGTGCTCATGGGCGATCTTGGCCATCAGCGCCACGTCGTTGCACACGCCCAGCACGTTGGACACGTGCGTGGCGGCGACGATCTTGGTACGCGGCCCGATCTTGGCGCGCATCTCGTCTTCGGATATGAAGCCCTGCTCGTCGGGATACAGGTACACGAGCTTCGCCCCCGCACGCGCGCAGGCCTGCTGCCAGGGAATCAGGTTCGAATGGTGCTCCATCACCGTGATGCACACCTCGTCGCCCTCCTTGAGCACCATCGACCCGAAGGAGTACGCCACCAGGTTCAGCGCCTCGGAGGTGTTGCGGCAGTACAGGATGTCGCACGCGTCGCGCTCGGACAGCCCCAGGAAGGTGGCCACGTGCGCGCGCGCCGCCTCGATCGCCTCGGTGGCTTGCACCGACAGCTTGTAGAGCCCGCGCAGGGCGTTGGCGTTCATCGTCTCGTAGAACGAACGCTGCGCATCGAGCACCGCAGTCGGGCGCTGCGCCGTGGCGGCGCTGTCCAGGAAGGCCAGCTGGGGGTTGGCCGCCAGCAGCGGGAAGTCCTTCTTGTAGGGCGATTCGGCAAGCACCGAAACCTGCATGCCGGCCGCGTCCCATTCGGCGCGCCCTTTTTCGGTGAGCATGTCGAGCCCGTGCAGTTTGGGCCTCTGGTCTGCAGTCATCGCTACTCCTCCCCTTCGCGCTGCGGGTCGTACGCCGCACCCAGGGCATGGCGTCCCGTGCGCCAGATTGCCTCGCGCACCCCCTGGTCGAACGCCCGGTTGGCCGCGTAGTCGAATGCGGCGGTGGCGAACAGCGCCTCGGACAGCTCGGTGCTCAGCCCGCGCGAGCGCAGGTAGTGCAGCTGCTCGGGGTTCACATGGCCGATCGTGGCACCGTGCGCGCCCTGCACGTCGTCTTCGTCGCACAGGATGATCGGGATGGTCTTGTTCTTCACGCCTTCGCTTACCAGCAGCACGGTCTCCTGCTCGTTGCCCACGCTGCCCGAGCAGCCGTGCACCAGGTCGATCGTGCCGCGCAGGGTCTTGGCAGACGTGTCCATGAGCACGCCGTTGGCGGCCAGCTCGCAGGTGCTGTTCCTGCCGCGCTGGCGCATGACGTAGTTGAAGTCGATGACGCGCGAGCCGTGGCCCAGGTAGCGCGTGTCCACCTTGCAGTCGGACGCGTTGCCGGCCAAATCGACCGCCACGCCCGTGTAGGACTCCGCGGCCCCCAGCACCGTCTGCGAGATGGTCAGGCGCGCGTCGTCGTCCAGAAACGCGCCGATGTTGTCCAGGTGCTTGAAGTCGCCGGCCAGGGTTTGGACCGAATCGATTTCCACGCGCGCACCGTCGGCCGCGATCACGCGGATGCTCGAGCCGGCCACGCCCACGCCGTTGCGGGCGCCGTCCACGCTCACGTGCAGCTTCACGCGGCTGCGCGCACCCGCCACGATGCCGATCGACGCCACGGCAGCGGCACCGTCTTCGGCGTTCACGCGCACGACGATGGGCTGTTCGACCACCATGTCGTCGGGAACGCGCACGAACAGGCGGCGCGTGCTCTGCGCGTGCATCCAGCCCGAACCTTCGGCGCCGATGCCGTCCTCCCATTCGCCGCGGTTGCCGATCTGCTCGAGCACCTTGTCGAACAGGCCCACCAGGGCGACATCGCCCTCTTCGTGGTGGTCGTCGCTTTCGATGGTACGCTCGAACCAGCCCAGGCCCACTCCTTCGGGAACGTCGAAGGAAATGGATGCGGGCGCGGGCACCCCGCTCGCGGCAGGGATGACCACATCGGCCCAATTCATCTTCAGCCTGTGCCACGTGAGCGCAGGCATCTGGTTGACTCT
>CACXFZ010000052.1 GCA_902767025.1 uncultured Coriobacteriaceae bacterium | reverse complement strand
GCGGGAATTCCAGGTAGGCCACCGGGTACCCGTGGCCGATGAGCGTGTGCTCGTAGACATCCCAGGCATCGTCGAGGCAGCTGCCGAACAGCGCCTCGCGGCGCCCCCCTTCGGCCACGATCGAGCACAGGGCCCCGAACGCCTCCATCTGCGTTGGCTTATGCATGCAGCACACCACCGTCCTCGGCCCGGATGCGACAGCCCGGCCTCGCTGCGGGCCGCCGACGCTTCTACTCAAGCCATTGTACGCGACCGTGTCGCAAACGGTCCCTGGTCGACGGGCCGACTCGACGGTCCGCTCGCGATGGCGGGGCCCGGTAAAGCCCCTCCTACCCGAACTGCTGGGCCCATTGGCCGAGCTGATGGATCGAGGGCCGGCCGTTCAGCAGGCGGCCCTGCTTGACATCCGCACCGGGCACGAGCGCCTGCATGCGCTGCGGTGCCTGCCCCAGGCCGCTGCCGCCGCTTGTTGCGAAGGGCACGACCACCTTGCCCGTGAAGTCGTATGCCTCCAAGAACGTGTCGATGATGCGCGGCTCGACGTACCACCACACCGGAAATCCCACGTACACGGTGTCGTAGCCTGCCATGTCGGCAACCTTCCCGGCAATGGCAGGACGGCACGACTCGTCGTTCATCTCGACCGAACTGCGGCTGGAGCTGCTCTGCCAGTTCAAGTCCGCCGCCGTGTACGGTTCGGCGGGCTCGATCTCGAACAGGTCTGCCCCAACCGCATCCGCCAAGTCGCGCGCCACCCGCGCCGTCACGCCGCTTGCGCTGAAATATGCCACCAGTTGATTTGCCATTTCCAATCCTTTTCTCTACGAACCGACAGAAATTGATTTCGTAACCTGTTATGCACCGATTCCCAGCGAAGCCACCCAGTCTGCAACTTCTGCGTCGGGCGTTCCCGCGGCGAACCTGCGAGCGCCGATCCAATTCGCGTCTGGGACAATCTCCTTCAGCTCGGCGTTCGCCCCCTCTATTCCGCTGCTGCCCGACGTGCAGAACTCCGCCACCGTCTTGCCGGACATGCCGCCGCTTTCCAGGAGGTTGCAGATGAGGCGGGGCGCCTTGCCCCACCAGATCGGATGCCCGATGAGCACGACGTCGTAGGCATCGAAATCCGGTGCAGACGCGAATGCGGGACGGGTGTCGGGGTTGTTCTGCTCGACGGTCGCCCTTGTCGAGCTGTCGTTGTAGTTCAAATCGTCGTCGGTGTAGGGCTCTGCAGCCTCGATCTCGAAATAGTCCGCACCGAGCGCCTGGGCGGCCGCCTCGGCGATGGGCCTGGTGTTTCCCGTCGCCGAAAAGCACGCTACTAGGATGCGCGGAGACGCGGCCGAGGAAACGCTTGCCGTCGTCGATGCCGATGCCGCCGCCGATGCCGACGACGCCGCAGCTGTCGAACCGGCGGCAGACGACGCGGTGTTGCTGCCTCCGCATCCCGGCAGGGCAAGACCGGCTAGGGCGGCCGCGCCCGCAACGCCCGCGAACTTGATGAACTCTTTCCTTGAAATCATGCTTTGCTCTTTTCCTTTGCTCATCGCCTACTCGTCTTGCAGCAACTTGAGCGCGCAGGTGCGCACCAGGTCGGCCACGCCCCGCTCCGGTGCGGGAACGCCCACTTGCTTCATCGCCGCCAGCTGCTTGTCGGAATGAAACGCGTAGGGGTACACGCCGTGCAGGAAGGGCATGAAGGAGAACACGAAGTCCTCGATGCGCGCGTCGCTCCAAGCGGGCTTGGTCGTGCGCATAAGGGAGCGCAGAGCCGCGAGGACGTCCTTGTAGGCCTGCTTCAAATCCACCAGGCGCTCGGGGCGGCTGTACTCCTCCATCTCGAATATGCTCGTGGCCAGCAGCTTGAGCATGGCCACCCGGGGCTCCAAGCTGGCCGCCAGCGCCTGGGCCAGGAACTCGTCGCCGAACGAGGCCGGATCGTCCGCAACCTCGCGTTCCAAGTCGGACAGGCTCTCCGCCCATTGCTCGTGCTCGCGCTGGAGCAGCGCCAGGAACACCTCGTCCTTGTTCTGGAAGTAGTTGTAGATGTTCGCCCGCCCGAACGACACGCCCTGGGCGATGTGCGCCATCGTGATGTCGTGGTAGCCCTGCGTGCGGCAGAGCTCCTGGCAGGCGTCGATCACCTGGTTGCGGCGGGCGTCGGATTCCTCCTGCGAGATGCGCGGCATGCCAACCTCCTTCCCGAAGCCCTACAACTTGCCGCCGAACACCGGGAAGAACGAATGGTCGCCGTAGTCGGAAAGGCCGCCCGTGGCGTTCAGCACGTTCATGTCGGCAGGCTCGATTTCGAAGTCGACGGCCGCGTTTTCCCTCATGCGCACGGGGTTGGCGGTTTTGGGCAGCGCCACCATGCCCAGCTGCAGCACGTAGCGGATGCACAGCTGCGCAACCGAGACACCGTACTTGGCGGCCATGTCGGCGATTCCCTCGATGCGCTCGGCCTCGCCATGTGCGATGGGTGCATAGGCCTCGATCAGGATGCCGTTGTCGGCGCAGAAGCGCGCCAGCTCGAAGGGCACGGCGCCCGCGTGCGCGAGCACCTGGTTCACGGCGGGCTTCACCGTGCAGTTGTCCAGGATGTTTCGCAGGTCGTCGATCTGGAAGTTCGACACGCCGATGGCGCGCAGCTTGCCTGCAGCCAGCGCATCCTCGAGCGCCCGGTAGGCCTCGATGTTTCCCTGCTCGTGGCGGTCGTCGGACTGGTTGACCTCCATCCAGGGCTGCGGCGAATGGATAATCATCATGTCCAGGTAGTCGAGCCCCATCTTGGCAAGCGTGTCGTCGATGCCAGCTGCGGCTTGCTCGTAGGTCTTGTGCTCGGCGGCAACCTTCGACACGACGAACAGGTCCTCGCGGGCCACGCCGCACGTGCGCACGCCTTCGCCCACGCCGCGCTCGTTGCCGTAGGCCTGGGCGGTGTCGACGTGGCGGTAGCCGATTTCCACTGCTGTGCGCACGGCGTCGGCCACGTCCGCGTCGTCGACAAGCCACGTGCCCAGCGCCAGCTTCGGAATGGCGACCCCGTTGTTGAGGGTGAAGGTCTCTTCCAAGATCATGTCTGCCTCGCTTTCCATGTATACTGACATGTTGTCACTATTGTGATGAGTGCACGATACGACTTAACTGACACAATGTCAATATGCGCGTCCCCGCCCCCGCACATATGGTAAGGTTGATTCGGAAACGCTCTTGCATCGCACGTGCCGCAGACGGCATTTGGGAAAGGAAGACCCATGGCATACCTTGGCGAAGACATCCCCAAACTCGGATTCGGGCTGATGAGGCTGCCGCACACCGAAGACGGCGAAACCATCGACATCGAGCAGGTCAAGCAGATGGTCGACGCGTTCCTGGCTGCCGGTTGCACCTACTTCGACACGGCGCGCGCCTACGGCAATTCCGAGGCCGCCATCCGGCAGGCCCTGGTTGAGCGCCACCCGCGCGAGAGCTTCCAGCTGGCCACGAAGAACGCCGCTTGGATCAAGGCGAAGGATGCCGCCGAGGCACGGGCCGACTTCGACATCTCGCTCGAGCAGACGGGTGCGGGCTACTTCGACTTCTACCTGATCCACAACACCGGCGGACCGCGCACAGCCGTGTTCGACAAGTTCGAGCTGTGGGATTTCGTGAAGCAGCTGAAGGCCGACGGCAAAGTGCGACACATCGGCTTTTCCCATCACGACAACGCCGACGTGCTCGACCAGATCCTGTGCGCGCATCCCGAGATGGAGTTCGTGCAGCTGCAGGTGAACTACGCCGACTGGGAAAACGCCTCCGTGCAATCGCGCAGGTGCGTCGAGGTGTGCCAGAAGCACGGCAAGCCGATCGTCATCATGGAGCCGGTGCGCGGGGGCACGCTCGCCACGCCGCCCGAACCTGTGGCCGAGCTGCTGCGCGCCGCGAACCCCGAGCGGTCCTTCCCCGACTGGGCGCTGCGCTTCGCCTTCGGCGTGCCGAACCTGATCACAGTGCTCTCCGGCATGTCGAACCTGCAGCAGATGGAGCAGAACCTGGAAACGCTGCGCACCTACGAGCCGCTGACCGAAGGCGAACTGGCCACACTGCGCCAGGCCCAGGAAAAGCTCGACGAGATGCTGGACAACCCCTGCACGAACTGCCACTACTGCATGAAGAACTGCCCGAACGACATCAAGATCGCGCCGATCATGGAAGCGCTCAACCGCGCGAGCATGTACGGCATCGACAACGGCAAGAACTGGTTCGGGTTCCAAACGGCCGCAGGCGGGAAGGCATCCGAATGCATCCAATGCGGCCAGTGCGAAGGAGCCTGTCCGCAGCACATCGAAATCGTCGCCAAGCTGGAGCGCGCCGCCGAACTGTTCAAGCAGTAGGCCAACTCCCAGACGAAGCCGAGCAAGCTAATTCCGCCCCTGTTCGCGGGCGGGCAAAAATGCTGCTCGCAAACACCCATTTTGGTGGTATAGTCCCTGCTCGGTGAATCACCCACTGGAGTCATCTAGGAGAAAGGGACAAGATGAAAAAGTACATTGCAGAAGTGATCGGAACGTGCGTGCTGGTCACGATGGGCTGCGGCACCGCCATGCTGGTGGGATGCGACGCCGTCAACGGCGGCGGTTACATCCTGACTGCGCTTGCCTTCGGCCTGTCCATCGTGGCTATGGCATATTGCGTGGGCAACATCTCGGGCTGCCACATCAACCCGGCTGTTTCGCTGGGCGTCTTCCTGACCGGCGGCATGAGCGCCAAGGACTTCGGCGGCTACGTGGTCTCCCAGGTCATCGGCGGCCTGCTGGGCGCCGCCCTCCTGCTGGCCATCTTCAGCCTGGGCGGCGTGACCGACATGACCGGCGGCATGGGCTCGAACGGCCTCGCCGGCGTGAACGGCAGCGTTGCGGCCGGCCTACTGGTCGAAGTCGTGCTCACGTTCATCTTCGTTATGACGATCCTGGGCGTCACGTCCTCGAAGTTCTCGCACGGCTCGTTCGGCGGCCTGGTGATCGGTCTGACCCTGACCTTCGTGCACATCCTGGGCATCGGCCTGACGGGCACGTCGGTCAACCCGGCCCGCAGCATCGGCCCTGCCGTCTTCGCAGCCATCGGCGGCAACGCCGAGCCGCTCGCCTCGGTGTGGATCTTCATCGTGGCTCCGCTGGTGGGCGCCGCTCTCGCAGCCGTCGTCTACAAGTTCCTGGAGTCCGACGCTCAGTAAGCTTCGGCGAACAGAGACTGCACGCGGGCGGGGATAAAACCCCGCCCGTTTCATTTGGTTGGAAAGAGGGGGAACACGGGGGGAACATGAACACAGGGGACAGTCGAATCACAGGAACACAGGGGACAGTTCTGTGTGTTCGACGTCCTGCAAACACACATAACTATTCCCTGTGCTCCAGTCGAACACACAGAACTGTCCCCTGTGTTCCCCCCTGTGTTCCGGTTAGCGGCGGAAGAACTTGCGGGCCACGGTGGTTCCCGCCCGGTACGGCAGCGGGCGCAACTCTCGTTCGGCCTCCTTGAGCATCTGGCGGATGGGGATGCCCTGCGGGCAATGGGCCTCGCACGCACCGCACTCCACGCATTGCGCGGCGAACCCGGGTTCCTTGCGCAGGCCGACGTTGCGCGCGAATTCGACGCGGGCGGCGCGCTTCGATTCCAGGTACATGAGGTTGTAGTAGTGGAAGTTGCCGGGGATGTCCACGCCGGCAGGGCACGGCATGCAGTAGCGGCAGCCCGTGCATCCCACCTTCTCGTTTTCGCGGATGGCCCGCTTGACACCCTCGACCAGCGCGAAGTCCTCGGGCGCGAACTGCCCTGCTGCGGCATCGCCTGCAATGCGCGCGTTCTCTTCGACCATCTCGATCGAGTTCATGCCCGACAGCACGCAGGTGACCTCGGGCTGGTCCCACAGCCAGCGCAGGCCCAGCTCGGCCGGCGTCCAGTTTCGGTCGCTTTCGTTCAGCAGGCCGTGCGCCGCAGCGGGCACGTTGACCAGCTTGCCGCCGCGCAACGGCTCCATCACGACAACCGGCATGCCCAGCCGCGCCGCCGCCTGCAAACCGGCCCTTCCCGCCTGGCTGTGCTCGTCGAGGTAGTTGTACTGGATCTGGCAGAAGTCCCAGTCGTAGGCATGCAGGATGGGCAGGAACGCGTCGGTGTCGCCGTGGAAGGAGAACCCGATGTTGCGGATGCTGCCCTCGGCCTTGCGCGCGGCGATCCAGTCCTCGATGCCCAGCGACAGCAGCCGCTCCCATTCCAGGTAGTCGGTGAACATGTGCATCAGGTAGTAGTCGACGTGGTCCGTGCGCAGGCGGGACAGCTGCTCGCGGAAGGTCTTGTCGATGGCCGCCGACGTGCGGGTGAGGTACTGCGGCAGCTTCGTGGCCAGAAGCACCTGGTCGCGGCAGCGGTTCTCGTCGAGCACGCGGCCCAGGCATTCCTCGCTGCCCGGGTAGATGTAGGCCGTGTCGAAGTAGTTCACGCCCAGCTCGAGGGCGCGCAGCACCTCGCGCGCGGCCTTGTCGTAGTCGATGCCGCCACCCTTTCGGGTGAACCTCATGCATCCATAGCCCAGCTGCGAGATGGGCGTTCCCTGTTTGTCGGTGCGGTACAGCATGGGTTCATCTTACCCCACCGCACCGCAGTGCTCCGCGGAAATGGCCAGCAGAAGGACCGTCCCTGCGCCACGCGTTTGATACCATGGTGCATGCCAACCAATCGCGCTTGGAAACGAGGTAAGCCGGGCCATGAAGCGCAAGACCCTCGCCCCCAGGATCGTCTCTGCCATCGCCGCCATCCTGCTCGTCTTCGGGCTCATGCCCGTGACGGCACTGGCAACGGCTGCCAGCGGCCCTGCCGCACGCATCGGCGAGGCAGCGCAGCGCTCGGATGCCGACATCGATGCGGCCATAGCCCAGATGCTCGCCCAGGGCGACTACGTGGAAGGCGAGGCCATCGTCTGCTACCTGGACGCCTCCGCCGCCGACAGTGGGTTCGTCGCCCAGCCCGCCGACGCCGACGAGCTGCTTGCCGAAGCCGACCCGCTTTCCACCGTCACCGCCGAGCAATACGCCGCGGCAACCGATGGCGCAGAGGCCCCAGCCGATGCCGACGACCCCAACCCCGCTGCCAACGCGCCAAGCGGCACGCTGATGGCCCAAGCGGTAGACGGGGACGAAGAGGTGGCCGTCGCGGTCGTGCGCGAAAGCGGCATGAGCACCGAAGCGCTGCTGCGCCAGCTG
>CACXFZ010000051.1 GCA_902767025.1 uncultured Coriobacteriaceae bacterium | reverse complement strand
GCCATGCGCGAGGCTGTGGGCGAAAAGGAGGCCGAGATCCTGACCGGCCACGTCATCATGATCAGCGATCCCTACATGCAGGGCGAAATGGCCAAGCTCATCGAGGGCGGCATGTGCGCCGAGGATGCTCTCGTGCAGATCTGCGACATGTTCGCGACCATGTTCGAGTCGACGGGCGACGAGCTGACCATGCAGCGCGCAACCGACGTGCGCGACGTGAAGACCGGCGTGCTCGCCGAGCTGCTGAACAAGCGCCCCGTGGACTTGGGCACGCTTCCGCTGGGCAGCGTGGTCGTCACGCACGACCTGACGCCTTCGATGACGGCCGGCATACGCCAGGGCGCCGTCGTCGGCTTCATCACCGAAACAGGCGGGCTCACCAGCCATTCCGCCATCCTGGCTCGCGCCATGGAGATTCCGGCGGTCCTGTCGGTTGCCGGAGCGTGCTCGACGCTCTCGGACGGCGACCAGGTCGTCGTGGACGGCAGCGCAGGCACGGTTGCCGTGTCCCCGACCGAAGAGCAGCTGGCAGCGGCGCGCGACGCCCAGGCGGCGTTCCTTGCCGACCGTGCCGAGCTCGTCAAGTTCGTGGGCGTCCGCACGGTTGCGGCATCGGGCGAGCAGTTCGAGCTGTTCGCCAACATCGGCAAGCCCGAAGACGCCACCCAGGCGATGGAGTGCGACGCCGAAGGAATCGGCCTGTTCCGCACGGAGTTCCTGTTCATGGACTCCAAGCGCATGCCCACCGAAGACGAGCAGTTCGAGGCCTACAAGAAGGCGGCGCTCGTTTGCAAGAACAAGCCCGTCATCATCCGCACGCTCGACATCGGCGGCGACAAGGAAATCGACTACCTGGGCCTCGAGCGGGAGGACAACCCGTTTCTGGGCTTCCGCGCCATCCGCTACTGCCTGGCGCGCGAAGACGTGTACCGCACGCAGCTACGCGCGCTTTTGCGCGCAAGCGCCTTCGGCGAGATCCGCATCATGGTGCCGCTGGTCACGTGCGTCGACGAGCTCACGACCGTGAAATCGCTCGTGCACCGCTACATGCAGGAGTTCGAGCGGGAGGGCGTCGCGTACAACCCCGACATCCAGGTAGGCGTGATGGTCGAGACGCCGGCTGCGTCGCTTGTGGCGGACCTGCTTGCCGAGGAAGCTGACTTCTTCAGCATCGGCACGAACGACCTCACGGGCTACACGATGTGCGCCGACCGTGGCAACGACAAGGTGCGCTACCTGTATTCCACGTTCAACCCCGCCGTGCTGCGCAGCATCAAGCGCGTGATCGAGGCGGGCAACGCCGCCGGCATCCAAGTGGGCATGTGCGGCGAGGCGGCAGCCGATCCCATGCTCATCCCGCTGTGGATCGCGTTCGGGCTGGGAGAGTACTCGGTCTCGGCCACGAGCGTCCTTTCCACGCGCAAGCACATCTCGCTGTGGAGCAAGGAAGAGGCGTGTGAGCTGGCCGACAAGGTCATGCAGCTGAAGACCGCAACGGAAGTCTACGACGCTTTGCAGGAGTCGGAGCGCTAAGGTTCGACCGAACCCCTATGCAGAGGCCGGGAAGGGGATTGCTTTCCCGGCCTCTGTGCGATTGATGCCCATCCAAAGGATCGCCGTCGAAACTCCCTAAGCGCGATAGTACAGAACGGCTAATTGCGTGCGGTTGCGCAACTGCAGCTTTTGCAGGATGGCGCTTATATGGTTGCGAACCGTGCCCTCGCCCATATACAACGCAGCAGCGATTTCGGTGTTGTCCAAACCCTGCGCTATCAGCTCGACGACTTCGATCTCGCGCTCGGTAAGCCCCATCTTCGCAAAACGCTCCCCCGCGCTTGCGCTCGCCTCTACGCCCGTGGCAATGCGGCCTGCAACCTCATCCCCGAGCACACTCTGCCCTGCCATGACCGCACGCAAAGCAGGGGCGATATCGGCCACGTTCTGCTTGATCAGGTACCCTTTTGCACCCAGGTGGAGCGCACGCGCAATGTAGTCGTCGTCGGAAAACGTGGTGAGAAAGACAATGCGGGCGTCGGGATGCTCGGACAGTATGCGCTCGGCAGCTTCCAAGCCATCGACCTCGGGCATCTGGATATCCATAAGCAGCACGTCGGGATGCTTCTTCTCGTAAAGCTCAACTGCCTCCGAGCCGCTTGCACCGACAGCGACGACGTCTATGTCGTCTTGTGCATTGAGTATCGTCTCAAGCGATGCACACACGAAAGGATCGTCGTCTACTACTGCCATGCGAATCATCGTTGATCCCCTTCTTTCTTGGGAACGCTCGCAAATACTCGAAAGCCGTTCTCCCAGCCCACACGGAAGGTGCCGCCTAGCGCACGCATGCGGTCTTCCATTGCAGCAAGCCCCATACCGGGCTCTTCCTCGTTTCCATTCGGCTGCTTTGTCCCATTGTCCTGGACCGTCAATTGGTACAACCCCGGCAGCTCGCAGACGCGAACCTGAAGAGAGGTGGCATCGCTGTGCCGCACGGTATTGGTAGCAGCCTCGCGCACGATTGCAACAAAGCACCGACCCACGTTGGCAGGCAGGCCGTCGGCCTCGAAATCCAAGCATGCATCTTCTACGCCGCAGCCATCCAACGTCGAGCGCATGAGGCCTTCGGGGTCGGACGCCTCGTCATGCAGGTCGTGCACACTTGCGCGCACCGTTTC
>CACXFZ010000050.1 GCA_902767025.1 uncultured Coriobacteriaceae bacterium | reverse complement strand
GCGGGCCTGTATTGCCCAAAAAGCGTTGCGCCTACCTCGAAAGATAAGAGTTGTTAGAATGTGTTGCAGTTACTTTGCAACGTTACCCCCGTTACCTAACCCGGCACCCTGGTCGAACCCTGCAGCAGCGGGGCGCACCCGTGTGAGATAATGCCTCCGAGGTGATGAGGATGCGCATCGATCTGGAACAACCCATTCTTGCCGCAAACGACAGGCTCGCCGACGAAAACCGCGCTTTGTTTGCCGAAAAGCACGTGTACGTGCTCAACATCATGGCCAGCCCCGGCTCGGGAAAGACCTCCACGATCCTGGCCACGATCGAGAACCTGCGCGACGAGTTCAACATCGCCGTCATCGAAGGCGACATCGCATCGAACGTCGATTCCGAGCGCATCCGCGCACAGGGCATCGCGGCGGTGCAGATCAACACCGGCGGCGCCTGCCATCTGGAAAGCTCGATGATCAAGCGGGCCGTCGAGGTGCTCGACTTGGACAAGCTCGACTTGATACTGCTGGAAAACGTGGGCAACCTGGTTTGCCCCACCGACTTCGACCTGGGCGAAAACGCCAAGGTGATGATCCTGTCCGTTCCCGAGGGCCACGACAAGCCCCTGAAGTACCCGGGCGTGTTCCAGGTGTCGCAGGCCGTGATACTGAACAAGGTGGACACGGTGCAGCTGTTCGACTTCGACCAGGATGCGTTCGAGCAATCCGTGCGCCAGCTCAACCCCGCAGCGCCGATCTTCCCCCTGTCCGCCACGTCCGGCACGGGCGTGGAGGAGTGGACCGATTGGCTCGCCGAGCAGATCCGAAAGGTTCAATGACCATGGACATGAAATCCGCCTACAAAGACATCGTGTCGCAACTTGCCGCATTCGCGTCTTCCGTCGGGTTCACCGATTGCGTGCTGGGCCTGTCGGGCGGGCTGGACTCGTCGGTGGTCGCCCCCCTGTGCGTAGACGCCCTGGGCGCCGCGCACGTGCACGGCGTGCTGATGCCCGGCCCCTATTCGAGCACCCATTCCGTCGAAGACGCCCAGGAGCTGGCGGACAACCTTGGCATCGACGCGCAGACCATTTCCATCGTCGAGGCCTACGACGCGTTCGCGCGCATGCTGGGACCGGCATGCGGCGGGGCGCTGCAGGGCATCCCTGCCGAGAACACGCAATCGCGCTGCCGCATGATCTGCCTGATGGCCCTCTCCAACCAATACGGGTGGATGCTCGTGAACACGGGCAATCTGAGCGAGGCCTACATGGGATACTCCACGCTCTACGGCGACACGGCGGGCGCGTTCGCCCCCTTGGGCCATCTGTACAAGACGGAAGTGCGGGCCCTGGGCCGCGCCATCAACGAAGCCTACCAGGCGCGTGGACAGGTCGCCCCCATTCCCGAGCGCGTGTTCACCAAGCCCCCGAGCGCCGAGCTGTCCGCCGACCAGAGCGACGAGAAGAGCCTGGGCGTGGACTACGACACGCTCGACAAGATCCTTGCCGCCTACTTCGACGAAGGGGCAACCGTCGAACACATCGTCGAGGCGGGCTTCGAGCACGATCTGGTCGCCCGCATCGTGAAGACCGCCAACTCCTACGCGTTCAAGCGCGCCCAACTGCCGCCGGCGCCCGAGCGGCACGCGATCAGGTAGGCACCGATGCACGAGCTGGGCATCATGACAGGGGTGGTGCAGTCGGTCACCGCTGCGGCAGAAGACGCCGGCGCAAGCCAGGTGACCGACATCACGCTGCGCATGGGGCGCATGACCGAGGTAATCGAAGAGGCCCTGCAGTTCGCCTTCGAGGCGCTGGCCCCCGGCACGGTCTGCGAAGGGGCGGCGCTGCACATCGTCATGGTGGAGCCGCGCAGCCTGTGCCTGGAATGCGGCTGCGAATACGACCACGACCGCTTCCACATGTCCTGCCCCGCATGCGGCAGCGGCAACGTCAAGCTGCTCGCAGGCCGCGAGATGAACATAGAGTCGATCGAGGTAGACATCCCGTAACTGTTCCGCCGTTTTTGACAAACGGCGGCAAGCTCGCCGCGCCCGTAGGTCGATGGCACCTGCAACAGCAGCCAGCCTGGCAGGTCCAGCAGGGCACGCATCGACGTGCATGTGGTCGAAGAGTCGGCTGAGTTCGTCCAGGTGCCCCAGATCGGCGGGAAAGGCGAAGGGAGCGCACTTGCGTGCGTGACCGTAGGCTTGGAGAGCCGAGATGGGGTGGCTGGACGAACTTGAGCGTCGACTATTTTTTCTTTTGCTTTTGACGCTCAGCCCACTCGGCTTCCCATTCGGCGTCGGCCTTCGCCTGCGCCTCCAGCTCGAGCTTCTGCTTCTTGATCTTGTTGCCCAGCACCATGCGCGACGCGAGCATGCTCACCTCGTAGAGGCTGAGCATCGCAGCGAACAGCAGGAACATGGTCACTGGGGATGCGTCGGGCGTGATGAACGCCGAAATGACGAGCAGGGCGATGTAGATCTCGCGCCAGGCTCCACGCAGCTTGGCGTAGGGCACCACTTCGAAAATGGTCAGGTAGAACACGATCAGGGGCAGCTCGAAGGCGAAGCCGAAGCCCACCTCGAACTTGATGATGATGTCTATCCATTCCTTGGCTTCGGGCAACAGCGTCACGAACCCCTTGCCTTGGTCGGTGAGCCATTGGAACGCCGGATGCAGGATCACCAGGTAGCAGAAGATCGTGCCGAAGATGAACAGGCCCACGGCGATGGCGAACGTGGGAATGAACCACTTGCGCTCGTTGGGCTTCAAGGCCGGCAGGAAGAATGCGAGCACCTGCCAGATGATCACCGGCATGCACGCCACCAGGGCGGACCACATGGCTATCGTGAAGCGCACCGAAAACGCGCCGAACGCATCGCGGTAGATCCACGCGGGGCTGCCGTCGGCTTCGGTGGGCATGAACTCGATGACCGGCTGCACCAGGAACTGGGCGATCGTGGGCGTGGCCAGGTAGAACACGCACACGGCGATGAGCAGGCACACGACGATGCGGATAAAGCGCATGCGCAGCTCGCCCAGATGGTCGAACAGGGGCATGCGTGCGGGACCTATGGGCATGTCCTACTCACCCTCCCCTTCCGCAACGGCGTCCACGGCCTCTTCGAGCGTGTGCTCCACGGGCTCGTCGGATGCGGGCTCCTTTTCAACCGGCTTCTCGTCGGCATGCTCGTCTTTCTTCGCCTTGTTGGGCTTCTTGGCCTTGGGCTTGGTGCCGTACAGCTCGTCGGCCGTCAGCTTCGGTTTGGAGGCGTCCGTCGCCTGCTCGGCAGCTTCCGTTGCCTCGACGGCCGCAGGCGCCTCGCCGCCCTGCTCGGACGCGTCCTGGTCGGCGGATGCCTGCTCGAGCCGCTTGGCGCGGCGCTCTTCGGCGGCCTTCTTGGCTTCGCGCTGCTTGTCGTAGCGGGCCTTGCGGTCGGTGAAGCTCTCGCCCTGGTCTTCCTTGGTCACTTTGTTCTCGATCTGCGACAGGGCGTCCAGGGGGTTCTTGAACGGATCGTCGGAATCGGGGTCGTAGACCTCGTTCTTGATGACGTTGCTCATCTCCGCCTGCGCCGTCCGGAACTTGGCCACGGCCTTGCCGATGGTCTTGGCCATGGCGGGAAGCTTGTCGGGTCCGAAGATGATGAACCCGAACAGCAATATGAGGATGAGCTCATTTGCTCCTAAGCCAAACAATGTCTACCTTCTTCACAGGGCCGTGCACAGGACCCTTGGATACCGCACAGTCGAATATAGTACCGCAAATTCGGCGGTCTTTAGGCGCCGCCGCCCAGGAACGACAGCGCGACGGTGGGCAGTCCCAGCGCGAGGACCAGGATCACCGCCACGATGACGATGCCGATCTTCTTCAGGCGCTCCTTGCGCTCCTTGGCTTCCTGCGCCGCCTGCTCGCGGGCCTCGGCGGCCTCGATGCGGGCCTGGCGCTGCTTGGCGGACATCTTCTGCTTCTTGGCCATGGTTCTTCGGGCTTCCTCTCTAAGCACAGCGCGTTACTCGCGCAGTTTTCCCTTCATCTCGATCACGTGCGCGATGGACTGCGCCACATTCGCGCCCACGTGCCAGTGGTTCTGTTCGTACAGTATATCGCCGCCCACCATGGTCATCATCACTTCCCTGCTCGAGCAGGTGTTCACCACCGCCGCCATGGGGTCGGGAGTGGGAACCTGGTGGGACGTCGTCAAGTCGATGGCGATGATGTCGGCCTGCTTGCCGATGTCGAGCGATCCGATGGTGTCTTCCATGCGCAGCGCGCGGGCGCTGCCGATCGTGGCCATCTCGAGCAGGGACTTCGCCTTGGTGTAGCTGCGCGTGTTGAACGAGCGCTGCAGGTACATGCTCGTGCGCATCTCGATGAGCATGTCGGTGGAGTCGGTGGCGGCCGGAGAATCGCTTCCCAGGCCCACGCGCATGCCGCGCCTGATGTATTCCTGCACCGGCGCCATGCCCATGCCAAGCATCGCATTGCAGCGCGGGCAGTGGGCGATCGCCACGTTGTAGCGGTTCAGGCTGTTGATGTCATCGTCGTCGACGTGGACCGCATGCACGGCCAGCACGTTGTCGGCGTCGAATGCTCCCCAGTTGAGCGCGTAGTTCACCGGGGTCGCCCCGGTGGGAAGCCAGGGCGGGATCTCGACGAAGCCGCGCTTGTCCTTGAGCACGTCGACGGCGAAAGCGCTCTTGCCGTCCCTGATGAAGCTGTACTCTTCGCGGCTGCCGGCCACATGCAGGGCAACGGGGATCCTGGAGCCGGCGTACTCCGAGATCTTGCCGAACACCGAAGGATGGCACACGTACAGCGCCGCCGGGGCGATGCCCACCGAAATGCGGCTGCCCGCGTACTTGCTGCGCCACTTCTCGATGTCCTCGATCGCATGGTTCATGGCGTAGTCCACGCGCTTCCTGTCCATCGCGAGCACTTCGCGGTAGACGACGCCGCGCAGGCCCAGCTGCTCGAGCGCCTGCAGCGGGATGCCCGTGGGCGATATGTCGGCCAGGCACGTGATGCCCGACGACAGCGCCTCGAGGCCGCCCAAAATCGACGAGTCGAGCAGGTCGGCCGGGGTCATGCGTGCGACTTTCTCGTTGACGGACATCAGCCAGGTGGCGTACGGGACGTCGTGCACGATGCCGCGCATGGCCGTGTACTCCAGGTGCGTGTGAACGTTCACGAAACCGGGAAGCAATGCCGCCTGCCCGAAGTCGCGCACCTCTTCGTCCGGATAGCGCAAGTGCAGCGTGGCTGTGGGACCCACGTCCTCGATCTTGTTGCCACGCACGAGCACAGCACCATTCTCGATGGGGTCGGACGTAATCGGCAACACGTATTCTGCGCTCAGCAGCATGCGAATCCTCCTGGACTGGCGAAGCGCCCGCATCTTGCAGGCCCTCTACCTGGCTGGCAGAGCGTTCATTCTAGCATTCAGCAGGCCGTTGCAGTATGTATGGCAACAGCGCCGAAGCTTAAATTCTCATACTTCACATCTTGAAAGCCGCAGGAGGCCATCATCTGGGCGAATTCCTGCTGGCGGGGAAAGGCCTGGATGGACTGGGACAGGTACACGAAATCGTCCCGCTTGCCCGTGAAATGCTCGCCCCAGGCCGGGATACCCCATTTCAGATAGGCCCGGTAGAACAGGCGGCAGGGAAGCAAGGGCGGCGTGGAGAACTCCAGGATGGCCACCGTGCCGCCGGGCTTGAGCACCCGGGCGATCTCGCGCAGGGCGCGCGGCCTGTCGGGGATGTTGCGGATGCCGTAGGCCATCGTGACCACATCGAAGCTGTCGTCGTCAAAGGGCATGTCCTGGGCATCAACCACCATCGTGTCCACCGGCACGCTGCGGTTCTCTCCCGCCTGGATGCGCCGCTCGGCCACCTCGAGCATGGCCGGCGTGTAGTCGGTGAGCATGATGTGGGCCGGATGGCGCAGCCGGCAGATGGCGAACGTGACCTCGCCGGTGCCGCCCGCCACATCGAGCACCCGGCTGGTGCCCGTGATGTTGGCCAGGCCCACCAGACGTTCGAGCCAGCGGCGGTCCTGCCCGAAGCTGGACGCATGGTTGAACTGCTCGTACTGCTCGGCTATCTCGGTGAAGACGGCCTTGACGCGCTCTTCGGAAACATGGGCAGGCGCTTCCCTGCCCGTTGCCGTGTCGATTGTCGAGTACCCGCCCATCGCGCCCCGCTAGTACGCTTGGTTCAAGTCGGAGTGGGCGTGGGCGTCGGCGTCCAGCCCGAAGAAGCGTCCTTGCGCGTACCGGTCGAGTGCCACCAGCGCGATCATCGCCGCGTTGTCGGTGCATGCGCTCATCGGCGGCATCGTCAACCGCACGCCGCGCTGGGCGCACGCCTGCTCGTATGCCGCGCGCAGGGCCGGGTTGGCGGCAACGCCCCCGCCCAGGCAGAACTCCTTGGCGCCGCACTGGTCGACGGCCTTCATCGCCTTGGACACCTGGACGTCGATGACCGCCTTCTGGAAGCTCGCGGCGATGTCGGGCATGTTCAAGGGCTCGCCGCCTTCCTGCTGCGCGTGTATGTAGGTGATCACGGCGGTCTTCAGGCCCGACAGGCTGAAGCGCAGGTCGCCCGAATGCATCATGGCGCGCGGGAAATCGATGGCGTCCGGGTCGCCTTCTGCCGCCAGGCGGGAGATGACGGGACCACCCGGATACCCCAGGCCCAGCGCCTTGGCCACCTTGTCGAAGGCCTCGCCCACCGCGTCGTCGATGGTGCTTCCCAGCACTTCGTAGTCGCCCCAGTCGCGCACGTGCACGAGCATCGTGTGGCCGCCGGACACCAGCGACACCACGAGCGGCACCTGGATGTCGGGCTGCGCCAGCTTGTTGGCGTACAGGTGGCCTTCCAGGTGGTTCACGCCGATGAACGGGATCTCGGCCGCCCAGGCCGCCGCCTTCGCGAAGGCAACGCCCACCACCAGCGCGCCCACCAGTCCGGGGGCGTAGGTGACCGCGATGGCGTCCAGGTCGCGGTAGCGCACTGCACGTCCCATGCGCGCCGATGCACGCTCCAGGCACACGTTCACCACGCCGCAGATGGCTTCGATGTGCTTGCGGCTTGCGATTTCGGGAACCACGCCGCCGAAACGGGCGTGGAAGTCTATCTGGCTTGCAAGCACGTCGGCAAGGATGGTCCCGTCACCCGCTGCGACGGCCGCCGCCGTTTCGTCGCACGATGACTCGATGGCGAGCAGCAACGGCTCGGGCACCGCGGCATCCCGGACAGCTTCCGCCTGCCCGACCACCAGGCTCATGCCCGCCACGTCGCCTTCCACGGCGAGCAGCGGTCCCGTGTAGATGGCCGCGTCTTCCCCATCGCCGTAGTAACCGGGCCGCACGCCTTCGCAGGCAAGGCCCATGTGCTCGTAGAACGCCCGGGCGCCCTCGTTGCCCGCGCGCACCTCGAGCGTTGCCTGATCGGCCCCCAGGTCGCGGGCGTCGGCGCACACGCGCGCCAGCAGGACATGTGCGATGCCCTGGCGCTGCAGGGATGCGGCAACGGCGACCTTGAGCACCTGGAGCACCCCCTGGATCACTTGGCCGCCGGCATATCCCACCAGCTCGCCTTGCTTGAAAGCGCCCCACCAGCACCTGTCGCGGCGCGGGATGTCGTCGGCAACCAGCGCGTCGTTCCACGCATCGCCCGCCATCAAGACGGCCTCGAGCGCCGCTACGGCAGATGCATCGGACAAGCGCAGCGGGCGGTAGGTCAGGCTGGACGGCCCGTCGTCAGAGCCGTTGTCGGTGGACGCCGCATCGCCTTGGCCGGCATCGTGCGGCGCCGGACCCCTGGTACCGCTGGCCGGCACCGCAGAGGGCTGGCCCGCCTGAGACGAGCGCACACGTTCGTTTTCCTCGGCGTCGGACAGGCGCGTGTACACGGGCAGGGCCAGCGCCGGGTCGTGGCGCAGCCGGTCGAAGGGATCGCACGCATCGGCTTGCCACAGCTGCTGCACGCACCGCAGCAAGCCCGGCCCGGCAAGCGTCCATGACTCGCGCGGGGCGGTCGTGCCGGCACCCGCGAACAGGTCGGCGTATTTTTCCAGCGCGTCTCCGCACAGGGTCAGCGCATCGACGGGGTCGGCTTCCAGTTCCTGCGCGTACGCTTCGGCTTTGACGACCTTGTCGGCGTTCAAGCGCTCGATGCCCCCGTCGGAGATCGCGTAGTGGACCGGGTAGACCTCTTTTCGCATCGCGTCTGCCAGCACCAGCACGCGACCACGCTGCCCAGCCTCCCACAGCTCCCACGCCAGGGCGTCGGGCGTGGACACCCCGATCAGGGGCACCTCCCATGCGCTGGCCATGCCTTTCGCCGTGGCCATGCAGATGCGCACGCCGGTGAACGATCCTGGCCCCCTGCCGCAGGCGACGGCAGCCACCTGGCTTTTCTGCACTCCGTGCTCGCGCAGCAGCTCGTCGAGCGACGGCAGCAGCAGCGTGTTCGACGCACGGTGTGCGGGAATGCGCCTGCCCGCCACCAGGCGCACGCTGCGCTCTCGTTCGCACAGCACGCCCAGAGCCACGGACACGGTTTCGTTGGAAGTGTCGAAGGCAAGTATGAACTGGTCGGTTTCCATGCCAGGTATAGTAGCCTATCCCAGCGATTCGGCCAGGTGCATCGAGCGGGGGCCGCGCGCTTCCACGCGCATTACACGGTTGCCCCCGTCGTCCACCTGGATGTCCAGCAGCGCGTAGTCCACCGGCAGCGCATCGGGGAACTTGTCGCCCCATTCGACGAAGCTGGCGCCGTCGCCCTCCAGGATCTCCCAGTAGCCGATGTCCTCCAAGTCGAGCTCGGATTCCAGCCGGTACAGGTCGAAATGGTTGAGCTCGAGCGCACCGCCTGCATAGACCACATGGATGGCGAAGGTGGGGCTGGTAACCTCCTGGTCGATTCCCAACGCGCGGGCAACGCCCTGCACGAAGCGGGTCTTGCCGGCCCCCAAATCGCCGGTGAGCACGATCACGTCGCCAGGTTGGAGCCGTGCAGCCAGCGCCGCCGCCGCCGCATCGGTGTCCGATTCGGTTGCGCAGACGCAGGAGACGTCGGGTTGTGCGAGCGCGCTCATCGGCAGCCCGGCCTTATTCGGATGCCTGCTCGTAGATGATGCGCAGCCCTTCGAGCGTGAGCTCGGGGTTCATGTGCGTCACCGTCTGGCACAGGGGGGCGAACGCGGTGCACAGGCCACCGGTGGCCACCACGTCGGTTTCGTAGCCCAACTGCTCCCACATGCGGCGCACCAGGCCGTCCACGCGCTCGACCTCGCCGTAGACGATGCCCACCTGGATGGCCTCGATCGTGTCCAGGCCGATGGACGTGCCCGGGTCGACCAGCTCCACTTCGGGCAGCAGCGCCGTGCCCGAGAACAGGGCCTTCATCGACGTTTCCACGCCGGGGGCGATCACGCCTCCGGCAAAGCGCCCGTCGCGGTCCACCACTTCCATGTTGGTCGCCGTGCCGAAATCGAGCACGATCACCGGAGAGCCGTACAGCGATTTCGCCGCCACGGCGTCGGCGATGCGGTCGGCGCCGATGCCCGCCTGGTTGCGGTAGGCGGACGTGTCCAGCAAATCGGCTGCGACCTGGGCGTCCACCGCCAGGGCCGTGCAGTCGAACATCACGCGGCAGACCTTCTGCCAGCGGCGCTTCAGGGCCGGAACCACCGTTGCCAGCACGGCCCCGTCCACCTGGCTGCCGTCGATGTCGGCCAACGACAGGAGGCCGCCCAGCTGCACGCGGATCTCGTCGGACGTGCGCACATGGTCGGTTGCCAGGCGCCACATATGGAGCAGCTGCGCGCCATCGTAGATTCCCAGCACCGTTTGCGTGTTTCCCACATCAATGGCAAGTAACATATAGTGCACAGCCTTCCCAACGCGGCTTCCCAGGTTTTGCAGGTGTTATCATACTACGCAAAAGAGCCCTTCCCCTTAGGAGGCCGCCGTGAGCGAGAACAATGCACGCATCCTGGTCGTCGACGACGAGCAGACCATCACCGACTTCGTGGGCTACGCCCTGCAGAAGGAGGGCTTCGAAGTCGAGATCGCATCGAACGGCGAAGACGCACTGGCCCTGGCCGGGCAGCACTCGTTCGACCTGTTCATCCTTGACATCATGCTTCCGGGCATGGACGGCTACGAGCTCTGCCGCAGGCTTCGCTCCCGCACGTCGGCCCCCGTGCTGTTCCTGTCGGCGCGCGACACCGAGCTGGACAAGGTCGTCGGCCTGGAAATCGGCGGCGACGACTACCTTGCCAAGCCGTTCGGCCTGCGCGAGCTGATCGCCCGCGTGCGCGCACTGCTGCGCCGCGGCAGCGGGTCGATGGAAACCGAGCAGATGATCACGGCAGGCGGCATCACCCTGAAGGAAGACGCCCACATCGCAACCGGCGAGGCGGGCGACATCGACCTGACCCCGCGCGAATTCGAGTTGCTGGCCGCGCTGATGAAGCAGGCCGGCAAGGTCGTCTCGCGCGAAGACCTGCTGCGCGACGCCTGGGGCTGGGAGTACCTGACGGAAACGAAGACCGTGGACACCCACATCAAGCGCCTGCGCGACAAGATCTCGGCTGCAGGCTACGACCCCTCGGTCGTC
>CACXFZ010000049.1 GCA_902767025.1 uncultured Coriobacteriaceae bacterium | reverse complement strand
TCTTCCCAATCCAAGTCGTGCAACAGCCCTACGATGCCCCAGAACTCCACGTTGTCCGCATCGAACTCCTGCGCGAAGTAGCGCATGATGCCCTCGACCGTCTGACCATGCTCGATATGGAAGGGGTCTTTGTTGTGCTCCTGCAGCAGCGCCAGGGCGCGCTCGCGCGTGATGCCTGCGTCCAATGATGCCATCGTTCCTCCTCGGTAGGTTGGATACCCAGTCTAACCCACGCCCCCGAAAAGCGGAGAGGGGCACGGCGAGCTTACAGCGCGAACCCGGTAGCCTGGAACGCCAAGCCCCACAGCACGCCGATCGCGAAGAGCACTGCGATGATCGCCAGGTTCTGCTTGGGGTGGCGGTTGGCGCGCAGCAGCACCAGCAACCCGATGCCGGCCGATACCAGCAGGCCCGACATCATCGCGCCGAATCCCAGCGTGCCTTCCAGGTACAACTCGGTGATGATCACGCTGGCTGCGCAATTGGGGATGAGTCCCACCACGGCGGACGCGAGCACCGAAAACGTCGGGTTGGCTTCGATGAACCCGGCAAAGACGTCTTCGCCGATGATCTCGATGCTCGCCCCCAAAAGCAGCGATATCAGGAAGATGAACAGCGTCACCTGGACCGTGTGCTTCAGGGCGCTGCGCAGGACGCTGCCATGCTCGTCGTGGCATCCGCAGTGGTCCTGTTCGCAAAGCGCATGGATGTTCAGGTCGTCTTTCTGGAACCGCTGCGCCAGGCGCATCACGGCGTCGACCACGAATCCCATGAGCATGCCCACGACCACCTTCAGCCCCAGGATCTTGAACATCAGCGCAGGATCCACTTGCTCGGCTATGAAGATGGGAAGCATCTCGTCGGAGGTCGCAAGGAAGACGGCGAACAGCGTGCCCAGCGTGATGACCCTGCCCGCATAAAGCGTGGATGCCGCCGCGGAAAACCCGCACTGGGGAAACGCACCCACCAGCGCCCCTACCAGCGGACCCGCCGCACCGGCGTGCTCGACCACGTGCTGCGCCCTGTCGCCCGCAACGTGCTCGAGCGCTTCCATCGCCCAATACGTCACGAACAGGAACGGCACAAGCTTCGCCGTGTCAATCAGCGCATCCAGGAGTATGTCCAGAGCGAGTTCCATAGCGCAAGCATTCTAACCGAAGGGACGCCATAACTGCCGGCAAACGCGCAGAACCCACAGCGTTGCGCGGGATGTCATGCGGTTGCGCGGCGCTTCAGGCCAGGCACCGTGCAAAGCAGCAGTATGCACGAGCCCTGAAGGAACCCGTGCAGCCGAGCGGCGAAATGCTAGGCGGCAGGCTCGGAAGAGGCGGCCTGGGCCTGTGCGGCGGCCTCCGCCTGGGCGGCCTGCACCGTGGCCTCGTCGGCCTGGGCGCGCGCCACCACCTGCTCTTCGGCAAGCGTGTCGATTGCCACGCCGTCGTGCTCGAAGGCAAGGTAGGCGATGTTCAGATCGAGCTTGAGCTGCGCGTACTCGATGGATTCGAGGTCGACGCCATGCAGCTCGTAGCTCTTGTCGTCGCACGTGATCAGCACGTCACAGGGGATGGCCTCGCCCGAGTAATGGACGCGCACGGCCTCGCCCGGCTTCCACGCCTCCTGGCCCTTGAGAAGTCCTTCGGGATAGGCACCCTCCGACACGGGCTTCACGGCAATGTCGGTAATGGCAACGCCCATCTGGTTTTCCAGGGCGATGCTGCTCTGGGCGTTCATGTCGCCGATTTCGTAGGCAATGGCAACGCGCGTTTGCGTGGCTGCCGCAGACGACGAGGCGGACGAGCCGCTCTCGCTTGCGTCGGGAGTCCTGCTGGCGGAAATGCTTGCCCCGTCACCTGGCTTGACCGTGTCCTGGATGCATCCAGACAGGACGGTGGCGCTCAAGGCAAGGGCAACGATTGCGATAATGGTGCGTTTCATACTGCCACTCCTTCCGTGTTAGCAGAGCCGCAATTGTAGTAAATGGACGTGAAGAGAATGTGGTGAATAAAATAATCATCACGTACAGCGAACACGCATGCCGGCTCATCCACACCTCACTCCATATATGGTTATTTTGATTACCATAATTCCAACAAGCCGCTCCTAAACTTGCGGCATGGACTCAAGCTTTAAAACAGACTTTGGCAAAGTGTTTCGACTTCACCGGAAAGCCTGCGGGCTTACCCAGGAACAGCTGGGGCTCATGGTGGGAGTGAACAGGCTCACCATTCGCAGAATCGAATACGGCACGGCAAACCCAACCATGGATGTGCTGTTGAAGCTCTGCGACGGCATGGGGGTTCGCTTCCCTGATCTAGTTGCCCAAACAGCCAATGACAAAAGTCTCAGAAATGCCAAGATAAAAAGAACATACGAAGCGGCAACCCTTCCCAAGCGCAAGCTGTAGCCGCCACTCCTGCCCGATTGTCTGGTCCAGTCTTGTGCCGTTTCCGGAGCTTGATCACGTGCACTTGCATCGGCGTGCTGGTCTTCTTTGCACCACGCAGACAAGATGACACGTCAGAAACGCTACATAGTCAAATCCTGGAGGACG
>CACXFZ010000048.1 GCA_902767025.1 uncultured Coriobacteriaceae bacterium | reverse complement strand
CGCATCGACTGGCATGACCCGGTGCATGCGGCGGTTGCCGAAGAGCTCCTGTCCTGCCTGTCGCGCGACCCGCAGGCAACACCAGCGCAGGTGGTCGCCGCCATCACGCAGGAGGTGCCCAGCTGCGCGCGCATCTTCGTCGGGGACGTCGAGGAAAGCCACGACACGCCGGCGTACGCGCAGTTCCTGGCCGACGAGCTCGCAATTGGAGATATGGAAGAGGCGATTGCCACTTTCAAGGCCCAGCTTGCGCAACCGCAGGGTTTGCCTCAAGATGAGTACGATTCACTTTTCAGCGCGGTATCGTCGCTCCAGCAGTCGCTGGCGCAGCGGCGTGCGGCGCACAAGAAGCAAGTTTTCTAGACCGAAGGATTCGCTGTATGAAGATAGTGCTGTCACCCGATCCCACGCTGCGGCAAGTCGCCGAGCCGTGCACGCCCGGCGACCCCGCCCTGAAAAAGCTCGCCACCAAGATGGCGAAGGTCATGTACAAGAACGACGGCGTGGGCCTGGCGGCTCCGCAGGTGGGCGTGCTCAAGCGCATCATCGTCGTCGACTGCGACATCGAAAACGACGAGCCGACCCCGATCACGCTGGTGAACCCCCAGATCGTGGAGTCGTCCGGCGAGCCCGAGAAGGAAAACGAGGGCTGCCTGTCGTGCCCGGGCATTTCGGTTCCGGTGACGCGTCCTCCCTTTGTGAAGGTGGGCTATTACGACCTGGACGGCAACGAGTGCACCATCGAGGGCGACGGGCTGCTGGGCCGCTGCCTGCAGCACGAGATCGACCATCTGGACGGGCGCACGCTGTTCGAAAGCTGCGATCCGCTCGACCGCATCCAGGCGCTGCGCGACTACGACGCCGCTCTTGCGGCAGGCGCCAAGCCGGGCCAGACGTCATCGCCCATCGCCGAAACCGACAAGATGCCGCAGGTGCGCTGATGAGGATCGTCTTCATGGGCACGCCTGGCTTCTCGGCGACGATTCTGGACAACCTTGCCGGCGCGCACCAGGTGCTGGCGGCCTTCACGCGCCCCGACGCAATCCGCGCTCGTGGCAAGCAGCTGGTGCCGTCCCCGGTCAAGCAGATCGCCCAGGCGGCCAACATCCCCGTCTACACGCCCAAGACCCTGCGCGACGGCGACGTGGTGGCGCACCTGGCCTTGCTCGAGCCCGACGCCATCTGCGTGGCGGCCTACGGGGCCATCCTGCCGCCCGATGTGCTCGACATCCCCGTGCATGGCTGTTTGAACGTGCATGCGTCGCTGCTTCCGCGCTGGCGCGGTGCGGCTCCGGTGGAGCGCGCCATCCTGGCGGGCGACGAATACACCGGCGTGAGCATCATGCGCATGGAAGAGGGGCTGGACACCGGCCCGTACTGCGTGACGCGCACGACCGAAATCGGCGAGAAGGGCGTGATCGAGCTCACCGGCGAGCTTGCCGATTTGGGCTCGCAGGCGCTGCTGACGGCGCTTGCCCAGATCGAGGCGGGCACGGTGGAATGGACCGAGCAGGACGGGTTCTTCGCCACCTACGCCGACAAGATCGCCAAGCGCGAGTTCCATATCTCGCCCGAGGACACGGCGGCGCAGGCTGCGCTCAAGGTGCAGGCGTCGTCTCCCGCCCATCCGGCGAAGTGCACCGTGTGCGGAAGGGGCGTGACCATCGTGGCCGTCGACCGCGTCGGCAGCAGGCTCGTGCGCTCGGAGCTGTCGCTGGAGCCGGGGCAGGTTGCCGTCGAGGGCAAGAAGCTGTACCTGGGAACGGCCGACCAGCCGCTCGAGGTCCTGTCCATCAAGCCCGACGGCAAGCGCACGATGGAAGGCACCCAGTTCGCTGCGGGATTGCATGCGGATGGCCAGGGGCTCGCGTGGGGTCCCAGCAATGGCTAGCAGGCCAGCCCATTCGCGGGCCACGGCCGCCCGCCGCGTCGCGTTGGAGGTTTGCACGACGGTGCGCGAGCGCGAGGCGTATGCCCACGACGTGCTGGAGCATTACGACCTGGGGCATCTCGATCAGAAGGACCGCGCGTTCGTGCGCGTGCTCGTGCTGGGCGTGGTGGCGACGCAGGGAACCCTCGACGAGGTGATCGACCGGGGGCTCGATTCCCCCGATCAGGCGCATGGCGTGGTGCGCGACGCGCTGCGCATCTCCACCTACGAGATGCTGTTTCTGGGCAAGGAGGCGCATGCTGCCGTCGACCAGGGCGTCGAGCTCGTGAAGCATGCCAAGCCGAAAGCGGCGCGCCTGGCCAACTTCGCCTTGCACCGCGTCGCCGAAGCGCGCGCGGAGTTTCCCTTTGCCGATCCCGACCACGATGATGCCGCCCTGGCGCGGTTGCACGGGTTTCCCTTGTGGCTGTGCGAGGAGCTGGTTGCGCAGCGGGGCAGGGAGGCGGCGGCCGCGTTCATGCAGGCCAGCAACGAACCCGCCCCGGTTTTCCTTGCGGTGAACTGCTGCGCCCGCGGCGAGCAGGAGACCCTGCAGGAACTGCACGACTTCGGCGTGATGGCCAAGCCGGTGCATCTGGGGCCCGACGAAGGGGCCATCCCCGGATGTTTGAAGCTCGCGCGTGCGCAGGACATCGCGGACGAGCCGATTGCGGGGATGCTTCGGGACGGCCGGGTCATCGTCAGCGACGCATCGGCTCAGGCCATCGCGCAGCTGGTGGTGTCCGACCTGCCCGATGAGGCGGTATCCGTGCTCGAGATCGGCGCCGGCCGCGCCACGAAGACGGTGCTGATGCAGTCGCATGCGGTGCGCACCCGGGGCGCGCAGGTGGCGCTCACCTGCGTCGAGCGCCATGGGTTCAAGAAAAGCGTGCTGCTCAACCGCGTGCAGGCATGCAAGGTGGACGTCGAACAGGTGGTGTTGGTCGACGCGCGCGACCTTGGTGGCAGGCTCGAGCCGGCCTCCTTCGATGCGGTGCTGGTAGACGCGCCCTGTTCGGGCCTGGGAACGCTTCGGCGCCATCCCGAGATCCGCTGGCGGCTGAAGCGCGAGGACGTCGACGAGCTGGCGAAGACCTCCCAGGCGCTGCTGTGCGAGGCGTCCCGCCACGTAAAACCCGGTGGCCGCCTGGTCTATTCCACCTGCACGGCTCTGGCCCAGGAAAACGAGTACGTGGTGAAGTCCTTCCTCGAAAGCGAGCAGGGAAGCGCCTTCGACATCGTGGCCTTGCACGTGGGCGGCGCCCAGCGGCTCACCTTCAAGACCAACCTTGCCTCGGGCGGTCCCGATGCTCATTTCGCGTGCGTGTTCAAGGCCCGCGGCTAGGAGCACGCACCGGACATGCAGCCTTCGTGATGCACCTTTATGCATTTCATGCACGGCTGCGGTTAGGGAATGCGAAGCCTTGAGATTGCGCGGTCGCCCTCAGTACAATAACCAGGTAAAACAAGCACAGAAGTTTGCGAGATGACGCCTATGTACGAGCTGTTGGAACGATTCACCACGATGGACCTGCCCGATGCCATCGACTCGATTCTGCTGAAGATGGACGACGATCCGGGTGCCTCTGCCGATGCATTCGAGCGCTATGCGGCGCGCATGCTCGGCGAAATCGGCGCGTCGCGGCTGCGCGAAGTGGCGCAGACCAAGCACATCAACGCCGTCAGGCTCACTGCGACCGACATGTTCTGGCTGCGCGAAGGCGCGCACATGAACCAGGAGGAGCGCGGGTACCTGTTGGCCGCCGAGAGCGTCATGAACCGCCTGCACCTGATCGAAGACGAGATCGTCGAGCGAGGCCAGGGCGGCGATATGCCGGCATCGCCCAGGCCCGTCACCGAAGAGCAGATGTACGAGGCGGACATGCGCGTCATCGAGGGCGTGGGCCGCAGCGTCCTGGACGTGCTGCAGCACCCGATGCGCAACCCGTTGCTGCTCCTTCACGGCGTGCTCGGGAAGCGCGGTGGCGAATGGGACGTGCGCACGCGGTTCGCGTTGGCCATCGAGAAGCTCAAGCTGCCGTACCGGCTGAGCTACCACTTCGACTGCGACGTCGAGCGCGGAATCTTCCGCGTCAAGTACTCGGTGCCCGATGCCCGCCTGCTGCCCCGGTCGCACTACGATGCGCGCCAGGGCGCCTGGGTCGACCGTCCCGACGAGCAGGATGCGATGGCCGCGCGCTATGCCAAGCGCCTGGGCGGGCTCGTGGCGGCAGCGGCGTTCGGCGCGGGTGCGTCCATCGAGCGGGTGCACGTTTCGGCCCATGCCGACATGCTCGGCGCCGAAGAGACCCTGTCGATGTGCATCCACCGCTCGTCGTTCATGTCCGTCCACCTGCCGGCGATCGAGCGCGACGACCCGGCCTGGCCCGATTCGCTCTACCGGGACTTCCAGGGCCACGACGACGAGCTCGACCAAGCGCTGCTCGAGCGCCACGTGCGCCTGAGCACGGATACGCGTGCCCTGCCCGAGGAACTGCGTTCGCTGCTCCATGCCGACACGGCGTGCGAGCTGGACGTGCTCTCCGACATGCCGGGAGACGATTTCGACGTGGTGCGCATGGTGCGCGACGAGGCCAAGGAGTCGCCGCTGGCCACGGTGGTCACGCTCGAGGACATCATCGCGGAATCGCCCGACACGCGCCCCCGCGAAGACGGGCGCTACCCGCTGTACTGCAGCGACATGTACGCGCGTGCCATCGTGGGGCAGAGTGCCGTCTCAGACGACGTGCGCTACTACCGCTATCCCGATTCGGCCTTGGCCGCGCGCTCGATTTTAAGCGACCTGTACCTGGATTCCGACGATGCCGAGAGCGCCCTGCGCTATGCGCACGAATCGATCGAGCTTGCCCCCACCAGCACGATCGGCTACGTCGATGCGGCCTACGTGCTGGCGCACGAGGAGCGCTTTTCCGAGGCCGTTCCGTACCTGAGCACGGCCTTGCAGCTTGCATCGCGCGAGCGCGAGCTGTCGATGGTGCTGTACCGGCTCGCCTTCGCGCTGTGGCAGTCGGGCAAGCCTCACGAAGGGCTGGCGTGCTACGTGCTTAGCGGCTACCACGGGTTCCCGCAGATGAAGGCCGTCTCGGGCGAGATGGCCGAGCTGATGGTGGAGGCGGGCATTCAGGACATGCCCGACCTGCAGGAGGCGTCCTCCACCGTGGCGAAGGCGGGGTTCAACCTGCGCGGGCGCGAGCAGGGGCTGGGCACGGTCGTCAAAGCGATCATGGGCCTGTGCGAGGAAGGCATCCTGATTCCGGCGGGGCTGCTGTGCGTCACGGAGGGCCTGAGCTCGTACCGCGACGAGATGATGGCCGTGGCCATGTCGATGCATGCGTGGAACGGCGCCGAGCACCTCAAGGAGCCCGCCGGGCAGGACTAGCCCAGACGGGCCCTTAGACGAGCCCGTCTTTCTTGTCGTGTTCCTTGGGAAGGTCGAGCGCTTCCTCGTCCTTCTTGCGGATGGCCACGCGCCTGATCTTTCCGTTGACGGTCTTGGGCAGCTCGTCGACGTAATCGACGATGCGCGGGTACTTGTACGGTGCAGTCTGCGACTTCACCCAGCGCTGCAGCTCGGCGGTGAGCTCGTCGCTGCCCTCGAAGCCCTGGGCCAGCACGATGGTGGCCTTCACGGCGAAACCGCGCAGGGGGTCGGGCACGCCGGTGACGGCGCATTCGCGCACGGCGTCGTGCTCGAGCAGCACGCTTTCGATCTCGAACGGGCCGATGCGGTATCCCGAGGACTTGATGACGTCGTCGTTGCGCCCGACGTACCACAGGTAGCCGTCCTCGTCCATCCAGGCGGTGTCGCCGGTGTGGTACCACCCGTCATGCACGGCCTCGGCCGTCTTTTCCGGGTTCTGGTAGTAGCACTTCATGATGCCATGGGTGTCGTCGTCCATCTTGAAGCAGATCTCGCCCGTCTCGCCGGGGTCGCACGGGCTGCCGTCGCTTCGTTGGATCTGCAGTTCGTACTGGGGGACCGGTTTGCCCATGCTGCCGGGACGCGGCGTGCTGCCGGCAAGGTTCGCGATGGTCAGCGGGGTTTCGGTCTGGCCGAACCCCTCGTAGATGGTCAACCCCACCTTGGCGCGCCAGAAGTCGAACAGGTCGGGGTTGAGCGCCTCGCCGGCCGTCGTGCAGTATTCCAGACTGCTCAGGTCGTAGGCGTCCAAGTCGGCTTCGGTGAACATGCGGTACATCGTGGGAGGGCAGCACAGCGTGGTCACGCCGTAGCGCGCGATCAGCCCCAGCAGCTCGTCGGCATTGAAGCGGTCGAAGTCGTAGGCGAGCACGCATGCTTCCATGATCCACTGGCCGTAGTACTTGCCCCACACGGCCTTGCCCCAGCCGGTGTCGGCGATCGTGAAGTGCACGCCGCCGTCGCTGCGGACGTTGTGCCAGTGCTTGGCGGTGACGGTGTGGGCGATCGAATAGCCCGAGTCGTGCAGCACCATCTTCGGGTTGCCGCTCGTGCCGCTGGAAAAGTACATCAGCAGCGGTTCGCTCGCGCTGGTGGGCACGCGCTCGAAATCGTCGGAAGCCGCGCGCACCTCGCTGTTGAAATCGACCCAGCCCTCGCGCTCCACCGTCACGGCGCACACGCCCTCTTCGCCCGACAGGGCTGCGCCCCAGCCGCGCTCGCCGGCCTGGTCGACGGCAAGTCCGCCGCCGGCGCCGCCGACGATGATCTTCGTCTCGAGCGTGGGGCAGGTGCCCGCTACCGCATCGCACACGTCGGCGATGTCGCCCACGTCGGTGCAGATGACGGCCTTGATCTGGGCCGAGTTCAGCCGGTAGTCCAGGTCGTGCTCCTTGAGCATGAACGTGGCAGGCACCATGCAGGCGCCCAGCTTGTGCAGGGCCGTGGCGATGAACCAGAACTGGTAGTGCCTGCGCACGATGACCATCACCATGTCGCCGCGGCCGATACCGTGGGCTTTCAGCATGTTGGCGGTCTTGTCCGACCAGCGCTTGATGTCGCCGAAGGAAAACAGGTGCTCCTCGCCTTCGGGGTTGCACCAGATCAGCGCGGGGCGGTCGGGCTCGGCAAGTGCGATGTCGTCGACGATGTCGTAGCCGAAGTTGTAGGTGTCGTCGTATCGTGCGCGGAAGTACTCGAGGGTGTTGTTCTCGGCGTAGCGTTCTTCCACGAACCGTTCGTTGATGTTTCTCATGGTTGTTCTTTCGAGGCGGGCAGCAGCGCTGCGGATGGGCAGGGAAGTGATGGCGGCGCCCCTTCCAAGAGCAAGGGGGAAGGGCGCCTAGATAATCGATTCCCCGTCGTTCGCCTCGCGCGGCTTCATCACCAGGGCGATGAACGTGCACGGCTCGCCGTCGATCGCGATCATGCCATGGCCGCGGCCCGAGTCGTAGAGCAGCGTGTCGCCGGCTCCCAGCTCTTCGATGTGGTCTTCGAAGCGGAAGCGCATCTTGCCGCTTATGATGTAGTCGAATTCCTGGCCTTCGTGGTACGACAGGTGGATGGGCTGGTCCTGCTCCTCTTCCAGGTAGGGGGCCGTGACCAGGAACACCTCGCACAGGCGGTTCTTCAGGCGCGGGGCCTTGTGCTGGTACTCGAACCCTTCGCGGCGCTTGATGGACAGGCCCTCGTCGGCGCGCACCAGCGAATAGCCGGCCAGATGGGGGTTTTCGCCGGTCAGGATCTCGATGACGTCCACGCCCAGCGCGTCGGCGCACTTGGACAGGAACGTGAAGCTCACGTCCGCCTCGCCCAGCTCCTGGGCCCGGTACTCTTCCGGCGTGCGGCCGGTGGCCTGCGCCATGTGCTCGATCGAGATGTCCATGTCCTCGCGCAAGGCTGCTATGCGTGCCACGGCTTCTTTGGTGTTTGCTTCCATCTTCGCCTTCTGTCTTCGGTGGTTCGCTTATCGCAGCATCCTACACCAATGCTTTAGTCTGCGATAGTGCGCACGGGCAAAAAACCACGCTTGGCAAAAGCACGCCGCAACCGGCCGGTCATCCTAGCTGCGCAGCGTCGCCTTGATCCGGTCGGGGCGAAGCAGCAGCTGCAGCCCCTCGTCCATCGACCGGGCCACGATCAGGGCATGGGGGATCAGGGCGGCGCACATCCCCTCGGCATCGAGCACGGCTATGGGCAGGTCTGCGTGCTCGAACATGCCGATGTCGTTGAACCCGTTTCCCAAACAGGCGATGCCGCCTGCCAGCTGCCGCGCGAAGTCCTGCTTGAATGCCGCCGCCCCCTCGCGCGGGAAGGTGACGACCTCCACGCCCAGCTCGGCGCATTGCGCGCGGGCCGTGCCGTAGGTGTCGGCCGTGAGCACCGCGACGTGCACCGACTCCGCCAGCTGGCGTATCAGGGCGGCCGTCTGCCCGGGGACCGTGCCATCGACGGCGATGGTGCCGTTGAAGTCGAGCAGCACGTGCTCTATGCGCATGGTCGGGCGACCGGGTATCTCGATGGCGATCATCGCTTGTCCTCTGCTCGCGTTCGGGCTCAGGTGGTTGACGTTGTGTGTATTCTATCCGAACGCATGCGCGCTCGCTGCTACTATGGCAGCGAAAGAAAGATGCGAAGACAAGCAAAGGACAAGCATGCAAGAACAGGAAACGAAAGAAACCCGCACGACGAACCTGCCGGAGGCGCTGCAGCAGCTTCCGCACGTCATCGTCGTATGCGGCCACTACGGGGTGGGAAAGACCACGTTCTGCCTGAACCTGGCGACGGACCTGTCTGCGTTGGGCCGCGACGTGTGCCTGGTCGACCTGGACGTGGTGAACCCCTACTTCCGCTCCAGCGACTACCCGCAGATCCTGGAGCAGGCGGGAGTCGATCTGCTCAGCCCGCACTTCGCGCGCACGGCGCTGGACGCGCCGATGCTGTCGGGCCGCATCGGCACCGAGCTCTCGCAGGCGCATCGGGGCAACGGGCGCACGGTCATCGTCGATGCGGGCGGCGACGATGCTGGCGCCACGGCACTGGGGTCGTATGCCGACCAGGTGCACGAAGGGCCCTATGCGATGCTCTACGTGGTCAACGCGTTTCGCGAGCAAACGCGCGATGCGGCCGAAGCGGCGGCCATCCTGCCGCAGATCGAGGCGCAGTCGCATTGCACGGCTACCGCAATCGTGAACAACGCCCATTTGAAGGGCGACACCTCGCTCGAGACCATCGAGCACGGCCGGGAATTTGCAGAAAAGGTGTCGAAGGAGCTTTCTCTCCCCATTCTCTGCACAACTTTGCCCATTCGGCTGCAACATTGCGTTGATTCGCAAACTTTAGCGTGCGATAGTGTCTATCTGGTGCAAGAATACGTAGCGACTCCGTGGGAAGCATGACAGACAGCGCGGAGTGCGCATGTGCCTGCGCATGCGAGCCTCGACGTCAATCCGCCGCAGGGCGGATTTTCGATTGAAGGGCGCATGGGACGGGTGCTGCGACGTGAAGAGCGAAAGAGAAGGAACCATGGCAAGAATCGAAGTCGACGAGCGTTACTGCAAGGGCTGCGGCCTGTGCGTGGATGCTTGTCCGGTGAATATCGTCGCGCTTGATACCAGCCGTATCAACGCCAAGGGATATCACCCAGCCTATCTGACCGACCAGCCGGCATGCACGGCATGCACGAGCTGCGCCACGATGTGCCCCGACATGGCCATCACGGTATACCGCTAGGAGGTGTGGCAATGACCGAGCAGACCGAAAAGGTGCTGATGAAGGGCAACGAGGCGATGGCCGCCGCTGCCGTGCGCGCGGGATGCCGCTTCTTCTTCGGCTATCCCATCACCCCGCAAACCGAACTGGCCGCCTACATGAGCAAGGTGATGCCCAAGATCGGCGGCACGTTCCTGCAGGCGGAAAGCGAGATCAGCGCCGTGAACATGCTCTACGGCGCAGCCGCCGCCGGTGCGCGCGCGATGACCAGCTCGTCGTCGCCGGGCATCTCGCTGAAGGCCGAGGGCATCTCGTACATGGCGGGTGCCGACCTGCCCGGCGTGATCATCAACGTCGAGCGCGGCGGTCCGGGCCTGGGCTCGATCCAGCCCAGCCAAGCCGACTACTGGCAGGCCACGCGTGCGATGGGCCACGGCGACTTCTTCATGCCGGTGTTCGCGCCCTCGACGGTGCAGGAGATGGCCGACGTGGTCTACCGTGCCTTCGACGTGGCCGACCAGTACCGCACGCCGGTGATGGTGCTGGCCGACGGCCTGCTGGGCCAGATGATGGAGCCCGTGCAGCTGCCCGAGGAAAAGACCGAATTCGCCGACAAGCCCTGGGCCACGGTGGGCCACGAGAACGCACGCGAGCACAACGTGGTCAACTCGCTGTTCCTGCAATCCGAGATGCTCGAGAGCAGCATCCTGTCGCGCTGGGAGCGCTACGAGCAGATCAAGAAGACCGAGCAGCAAAGCGAGGGCTTCCTGCTCGAGGACGCCGAGATCGTGCTCGTGTCGTTCGGCGCGGCGGCGCGCATCGCCCGCAGCGCGGTGGTCAAGGCGCGCGAAGAGGGCATCAAGGCGGGCCTGCTGCGCCCGATAACGCTGTGGCCGTTCCCCGAGGTCGCGCTGCAGGAAACGCTTTCCACGGCGCGCGCGTACTTGAGCGTGGAGTTCAACATGGGACAGATGGTCGACGATGTGCGCCTCGCCGTTTCCGGCCAGCGCCCCGTCGAGTTCTTCGGACGCACGGGCGGCATCGTGCCCACGCCTGCAGAGGTGCTGGGAGCCATCCGCGCTTTGAACCAGAAGGCAGGTGAGTAGCATGGCAGAGGCAACGGAAGAAAAGGTCGTGTTCGCGCGTCCCGCGTCGATCAGCGACAAGCAGATGCACTATTGCCCGGGCTGCCCCCACGGCATCGTCCATCGCCTGGTCGCCGAAGCCATGGACGAAATGGACATGGGCGGCAAGGCCGTGGGCGTGGCGCCGGTGGGCTGCTCGGTCATGGCCTACGACTACTTCTCGTGCGACATGATCGAGGCGGCGCATGGGCGAGCCCCGGCGGTCGCCACGGCCGTCAAGCGCGTGAAGCCCGAGAACCTGGTGTTCAGCTACCAGGGCGACGGCGACCTGGCCAGCATCGGCATGGCCGAAACCGTGCATGCGGCCACGCGCGGCGAGAACATCACCGTGATCTTCTTCAACAACGCCATCTACGGCATGACGGGCGGCCAGATGGCCCCCACGAGCCTGCCGCACCAGGTGACGCAGACCTCGCCTTACGGGCGCGACACCCAGGACACCGGCTATCCCATCCGCGTGTGCGAGCTTCTAAGCGAGCTTGACGGCGTGGCCTACGCCGAGCGCGTCACCTGCGACAACCCGAAGGAAGTGCGCAAGGCGAAGAAGGCCATCAAGAAGGCGTTCCAGTACCAGATGGAGGGCCGTGGCTACACGATCGTCGAGGTCGTGGGCACCTGCTCGACGAACTGGGGCATGACCCCGCAGGCGTCGTTCGAGTGGATGCGCGAGAACATGCTGCCGTACTACCCGCTGGGCGTGT
>CACXFZ010000047.1 GCA_902767025.1 uncultured Coriobacteriaceae bacterium | reverse complement strand
GTTATGAGCCCGACGAGCTACCAGACTGCTCCACCCCGCACTATGTCAATGCGCCCGGCTTGGCTCGCCTGCCGAGCGAAACATTATGATAGTCCCGACTATGCCGCGGTTCAAGGAAAACCTTTGCGCGCAACAACTTCCCCACATGCGGACCCTTTCGCACTCTAGGACAAATACCCAGCGACATGCTTTGTGGCAAATTCTGCCCTGCCTCACGTCTTGACGCGTGCAGTATCCGCCGATTGCGGTTACCTGCCGCCGCATCATGCCAGTCGTCGACATGGCCGCAGAGGTGCGACACACAGCGGGAATCGACTCGGGAATGCTCCCGATGCAGAGGCAGTGCCACCCCCGTGTCAAGGGGTCGAGGGATTTGGCACACGCCCTGCTGCCACCTCGTTGACAAAATCGCGTTGCATAACGAACAGCCGGGCAATGAGGTCTGCAAAGTTCGGCCAGGGCTCTCGGGCGGGCAGAAGCAGCGCGTCGTGATAGCGGATGCTCTACATTGACCAAGGCGAAGTGCGGGAGCAGAGGGCTGGCCGCCATGCCATCGAAGGCAAGCACAAGCGACGAAGGATCTCCGATGCCGCGGCAAGGGAGATCCTTCGCTGTGTCTGCTTGTCATTGTGGCGGAGACGGCAGGTCCTTGAGGCCCACGCTGGCCTCTCGTCGATTACATGACCGGCGGGCAGTAATCATCCGGGCAGGAATTGAAGCCTGGGCATGTGTCATCGGAGCACGTCCATTCGATGCCGCCCGAAACGGCCCGGAGCTCCTCGTCGGACAGTTCGTAGCCCTCCTCCCTGGCACGAGCCAGAATCTCCTCAGCCGTCTTGCATTCGCGAGCCTTGTTTTGCAGCTCGGGGGATAGGTCTTTGAAGTCCATGTCGGCCTCCTTGTTCGCGTTTGCGCCACTGCGTATTGTACGCAAGCAATGTGTGCAATGTCCCGAAGAACACAGGGGAAGGGGTGCCGACAAAAAGTTAGACACCTAGGTGCCCGAAAAGAGTCGGGGGGTGCGGATGTTTTCTTGGACCGCCTAGACGGCGTACCCAAGGCTCCTCCGGTTTCGCTCTGCCCCCTTGCCTCTGCCCAACAACCCCGATGCCCCTGCAGGTACAAAGGCCCGCAATGGGACGGGCTTGAAACCTAGGAGGTCATTGCTCTGGGAAACAGGGCAGTCGTCGCAAACGCCGCCGAGCACGTTGCCGAACCCGTTCGCAGCTGGCGATATCGACATGCAATCCTTAGCGCACGCGTGCAGCACCGAGGGCCGGCGCCTTTACCTGCGCCGGCCCTGTCCGCGTCTTTTCGCCCGTCTTAGTAGTGGTACGTATTCAGGATGGTGCACCAATCCGCGTTAGTGCCGCCGCTCACGGCCTCGAGCTCTTCATCGGTTAGATCGTAGCCTTCTTCTTGGGCGATCGCCAAGAGGTCTTCCGGGGTCTTTGCGCCCTTCAGCTTCTCCTGAATCTTGGGATCGTTCAGCTTCTCGTAGTCCATCGCTGTTCCTTTCGGTTGGTTTCCCGACTTAGTGATGTATACGCGCAGACGGTGAAGTCTGCCCCTGTGTTTCGGGATGCAATGCCGATGGGGATCACGCGGCAAACGGTTCGTTCGGACGGACCGCGCGAGCCGGTTTTGCCGCGCGCTTCGCCGTATGCCCTACACGCGCTGGATCCGGTTGAACAGCTGCATGACGTCGGCGCCCTTCGCCAGGCCGCTCGAAAACGCCGTGGCCGAACCGCATGCCTGGGCCATCGCATAGGCGTACGGGTAGACCTCGTCTTCGGCCAGTTCCTTTTCCTTGGCTTCCAGGTAGCCGTGCACGAATCCGGCGACCATCGAGTCGCCCGCGCCCGCCGAGCTCACCAGCTGCCCCGGCAGCGCCTGCGCTTCATGGAGCACGCCCGTCTCGTCGAGCAGCAGCGATCCGTTCGCCCCGCGCGACACCAGCACGTTGCGTGCGCCCAGCTGGGCGAGCATGCGCGCGCATTCCACGAGCGCGTCGTGGTCGAAGCGGTCGAAGTCGAATATCTGGGCAAGCTCTTCGTCGTTGGGCTTGATCAGGAACGGATGGTGGGGCAGCGCGTTGAGCAGCAGGTCGCCGGCGGCGTCGACCACCACTTCCACCCGCTTGCCCATCTGGCTTTCCAGGATGCGCGCGTAGGCGTGGTCCGACACGTTGCCGGGAACCCCGCCTGCCACGATGATGATGTCGCCGTCGCGCGTCGCCTGCAGCATGCTGAACAGCTTCAGCTGCGATACCTTGTCGGCGAACGGGCCGGCGCCGTCGAACGCGGTTTCGATGGTGTCGCCCGCATGCATGGCCTCTTCGCGCGCCGCGCTCATGCCCGCCCATGCGGCCGCGCCCGGCTCGCCCGGGGCCTCGCCCTGGGAGCCTTGCGCACCCTGCATGCCCTGCATGCCCTGCGGGGCCGACACCATCACGCCTGCTCCCTGGCCGTGCGCCCGGGAGTCCATTTCGATGCCGCCGCTGATGAGCTTGGTATTGATACGCGTGTTGCCCTCGGGCAAGAACACGAAGTTGCAGTTCATGCCCTGCGCGCGCAGAGCCTCGTCCATGGCGTGGCCGATGCCGCCCGCCAGAAAACCCCACGCAACGCTTTCGCGTCCCAGTTCGCCGAGCACCTTCGACACGTTGATGCCCTTGCCGCCGTACTGTACTTCCTGTTCCTGGCATTGGTTGAGCCCGCCCAACTCCACTTGATCCACGCGGATGATGCAGTCAACGGCGGGGTTGAACGTGACGGTGTAGATCATGGGGTTCCCTTTCGGTACCGCCTGTTTGCCGCGCAAGCAGGCCTGTGCTTTCTGCGTTTACCCTTCGAACGTGCACAGCTCGAACATGCCACTATTGTACACCGCGTAGCCGTGCTTTCCGTCTTTGGGCAGGGCAACGCTGCCGGGGTTCACAAACCGGATGCCGTCCACCACCTGGTCGCGCTGCTCGTGGAAATGGCCGTACAGCAGCGCGCTGCCGGCGGGAAGCGCGGGCACGTTGTCGGGGCCGAATATGTGACCGTGGGTGGCAAAGATGCGCTGCTGATCGTCGAAGAGCTCGACGTAGTCGGCCATGCAGGGGAAGTCGAGCACCATCTGGTCGACCTCGGCCTCGCAGTTGCCGCGCACCGCGATGACCTTGCTGGCGATGGAGTTGAGCATCTGGGCCGTGCGGGCCGCGTCGTGGCCTTCTGGCAGCGGGTTGCGCGGCCCGTGGTAGAGCAGGTCGCCCAGCAGCAAGACGTTGTCGGGCGCCTCGCGTTCGATTGCCTGCATCAGTTGCTGGCACCAATGGGCCGAGCCATGGATGTCGGATGCTATGACCAGTTTCATCGCTGCTCCTTCCGCAGGTTCCCGTGCACATGATACCGCGAAGACGAATCTGCGAGGTTTCTGCGACCGGCCGCGCGACCGCCACGCGACGTTTCTGCGACCGTTCTGTGGATGCGCACGCGACCATCCCGCGACATCGCTGCCCTACGATTGTCGGCATGAAGAAGTCGTGTTTGATACTCAGCCATCGCTCGGCGATGCACTACTGGATGTCGGTGGACCCCGCATCCCCCGGGACCGCGCGCCCCCACCACGGCAACCCACTGCCGCTGGGCAAGAGCACCGATGCCGCCGTTATCGTCAAAGACCTGCTTGACCCTGCCCTGCGATTTGACACCGTCGAGGTTCTCGTTGCCTCGCGCACGAACGCCCCTGACCCCCTCGTCACCTGCAGGACATGCACGGTTGCGCTTCCTCCCGCGTCGTTTTACAAGGTGTCGCGAGGAGTCTTTATTGCATCACCTGAGCTTAGCTTCGTGCAGATGGGAAGCGTGCTGCCGATCGCCCAACTTATCGAATACGGTCTGCGCCTGTGTGCAAGCTTTCATATCACGCCGTATGCAGAAACCATCGAACGGCATCTGGAAAAGACAACAACGCCAACGCGTCTTGCCAATTACGCACAGAAGGCAAGCGGTGTGGCCGGAGCAGTCAAGGCCCGACAGGCCGCAAAGTACACCTTGGCCGGCGCGGAATCCCCGATGGAAATCAAGCTCGAGATGCTTTTATGCTGCCCACAGCGGCTAGGAGGATACGGACTACCAAAGCCGCTGCTCAACAGGACCATCTTGCCAGGGAAGGACGCCGGCATCGTTGACAAGGGATCATACCGACCCGACCTCAGCTGGCCTGACCGAAAAGTTGCGGTCGAGTACGATGGCATGCTCGCCCATCTAGACGTCCAGCAGGACAAGAGACGCATCAACGATCTCGAGACAATGGGCTGGAAGGTGATCAGCGTCACCAAGCGAGAGCTCTATGATGCGATTCTGTTCGACAGGCTGGCCCGCAAACTGGCTAAATGCCTTGGGTCACGGATCCGCACCTCAGCAGGCTGGCACGCACGCGTCGCGCAGCTTCGCCATGACCTCAACCTGCAATAGCCGAAGACCCGATATTGGGTATTTTTCGATTTCGTGGCAAGAAAACGAGTTTTTGTCATTCCCGTTGGCGGCAAAAGGCTCTAAAAGTAACGTATAGTATGCATCTGACTTATAAGTGTATACTATTGTATTCAAGTGACCAGCAAACAGCATGACCTCGAGTGACAAAAACTCGTTTTCTTGCCACGAAACCCGAAATCAGCCAAGAATTCTTGGCTTGGGGCCCGTGGGGCGGGGTGCGGGCGGGGTTAGGCCAGGGTCCAGTGGT
>CACXFZ010000046.1 GCA_902767025.1 uncultured Coriobacteriaceae bacterium | reverse complement strand
GAAGTCTGCGGCAAGACCCCCGTGGCAGGGCGCAGCATCAGCCACTCGCATCGCGTGTCGAACCGCGTGTTCCGTCCGAACGTCCAACAGGTGACGATCAAGCTCAACGGCAAGGTCCGCCGTGCGAACGTGTGCACCAAGTGCCTGAAGGCCGGCAAGGTCGAGCGCGCCTAGCATCTCTGCCCAAGCATCCGAAAAGCCGTCCCGCACGGGGCGGCTTTTTGCGTTTGCGGGCAGGCCGAAGCAGGGCCGCTTGCCCGAAACATGCGAACGTTTGGGGATGGGGCGGGCCTAGAGGACCTTGTTCAGGAAGTTCTTCGTGCGCGGGTTCTTGGGGTTCCCGAACACCTGCTCGGGTGCCCCCTCTTCGGCGATCACGCCTTCGTCGATGAAGAACACGCGGTCGGCCACCGTCTTGGCGAACCCCATCTCGTGGGTGACCACCACCATGGTCATGCCTTCCTGGGCCAGTTTCTTCATGACGTCGAGCACCTCGCCCACCATCTCGGGGTCGAGCGCGCTGGTAGGCTCGTCGAAGAGCATGACCTGGGGCTTCATCGCCAATGCACGCGCAATGGCCACGCGCTGCTTCTGGCCGCCCGACAGGCTGCGCGGATAGGCGTTCTCCTTCTCGGAAAGCCCGACGCGCTCCAGCAGGCGCCGTCCCAGATCGAGCGCCTCCTCTTTCGTGCACTTCTTCGTGAGCACCGGGGCAAGCGTGATGTTGCTCATGACGGTGAGGTTGGGAAACAGGTTGAACTGCTGGAACACCATGCCGATGTCCTCGCGCAGCTTGTCGATGTTGGCATGCGCGGCGGTCATCAGGTGGCCGCTGACGGTGATGGAGCCGGACGTGGGCTCTTCCAGGCAGTTGATGCACCGCAGGAAGGTGGATTTGCCCGATCCGGACGGCCCGATCACGCAGACGAGCTCGCCTTCCTCGATGTCGCAGTCGATGCCGCGGAGCACCTCGTTTTCGCCGAAGTACTTGTGGAGTTCTCGAACCTCGATCTTAGCCAAGGGACACCTTCTTCTCGACGTAGCGCGCCAACACGGTCAGAAGGTAGATCACCAGGAAGTACATGACGCCTACGATGATCCAGACCTCGAAGCTCTGGTAGGTGCGCGCGATGATCTGCTGCCCCATGCGCGTGAGCTCCGCCAGGCCGATGACGCAGATGATCGACGTGTCCTTGATGGTGATGCACCACTGGTTGACCACCGAAGGAATGCAGATGCGGATGGCCTGGGGAATCACGACGCGGCGCAACGTCTGGGCCTGGGTCAGGCCAAGGCTGCGTGCCGCTTCGGTCTGGCCGGGGTCTACCGCCTGGATGCCGCCGCGGAAGATCTCCGATAGGTACCCGCCCGCATTCAGGCTCAGTGCGATGACGCCTGCCGTGAATGCGCTCATCTTGATGCCCAGGGCGCCGGTCACGCCGAAGTAGATGAAGAACGCCTGCACCAGCAACGGGGTTCCCCGGATGATGGCCACGTACACCCTGTTGATCACCTGCAAGATCTTGATCTTGGACATGCCCATCAACGATGCGAGCAGGCCGAGCACCATGGCGATGGCCAGCGACACCGCGGACAGCTGAAGCGTGAGCCCCAGCCCCTGCAGCAGCATCGGCAACGATTCTTGTAACAGTTCGAAGAAACCCATCTGGGTGTGCACTCCTCGGCATCAAACGCAGGGGCCGGCGCTTGACCGGCCCCTGATCGCATGCAGGTCTTACTTGCTCTTGACGTACTTGGAGACGATCTCGTCGTACGTGCCGTTGTCCTTGATGTTCTTCAGGCCAGCGTTGAACTTCTCCATCAGTTCGGCGTTCTTGCCCTTGTTCACGGCGAAGCCGTACGGGGTGGCGTATTCGCTCGAGCTGTCGACTTCCTCGATGATCTGCAGCTTGACGTTGCCCGTGCTGATGGCGTAGCCCATCACCGGGGTGTCCTCGAAGCAGGCAGCGGAGTTGCCGGCCGAAACATCCTGGTACATGATGTCGGACGTGTCGAACTCGACGCAGGTGAAGCCGTACTCGTCGGCGATGCTGTTGGCCCACGCCTCGCTCTGGGTGCCCTTCTTCACGGCGACCTTTTCGCCCTTGAGGTCCTCGAGCTTGGCGTACTTGCTGTCGGCAACCGCGCAGCACACCGTGGAATCGTAGTAGGCGTCGGAGAAGTCGAACACCTTCTTGCGCTCGTCGGTGATGCTCATGCCGGCGATGACGCCGTCAGCCTGGTCGGCCTGGACGGCCTGCAGCGCGGCGTCAAAGCCCAGCGGGTTGAGCTCGTACTCGAAACCCTGGTCCTTGGCGATGGCTTCCAGCAGGTCGATGTCGATGCCCTCGTACTGACCCGAGCTGTTAGCGTACTCGAACGGGGCGAACGCGGTGTCGGTGGCAATCGTGTACTTGCCGCCGCTCGCAGCGCCCGAGCTGCTCGAATCAGAGGAAGACGAACCACCGCATGCCGCAAGCACGAATGCGGTCATGGCGCACAGGGCGCCCACTACAATGAGCTTCATTACCTTCTTCATACCGATCCTCCAAATCTGTCGGCTTTCAGCATCATCCCTCCCCCCTTGGGAGACATGGTCCGCATGGCACCATCTACTGCACCGTGGATGCTTGGCTTCGAAGCGCCGTTCATGCCGAATCGCACCTTGATATGCTCGCGCAAACTGCCTCGGCAAGCGCAGCAACGCATAACTATGCGGATGGCTGATTATATCAATAAACCATTCGACTGACATACTGCAACGCGCTAGAGCGCAAAAGTGTTCTGCCGAACGGGCGGGGCTTCGCCCCTATTTGCTCTTGAACAGGCCCTTCCAGTCGAACATGCTGGCTATGTCGTCGACGGCCGCCTTGAGTTCCTGGGCCGTGCTCGCCAGCTCGCGCGCGGTGTCGGTTCCCGAATGGTAGATGGCGTTGATGCCTTCGGTGGTCTCTTTGATCCTGTCGTAGGTCAAAGGATTGTCGTCTTCGTCCCAGTCGTCCTCGTCGTCCTCGTCGTCCTCGTCCCACTCTTCGTCATCATCGTATTCGTCATCGGACTCGTACTCGTCGTCATCCTCGTATTCGTATTCGTCCTCGAGGTCTTCGTCGTCTTCTTCCCACTCGTCGTCCTCGAGGTCTTCGTCTTCGTACTCG